>NZ_JAHBDP010000070.1:0-80369 GCF_019956495.1 Pseudomonas sp. BF-B-26
GGGCGGGATAACGTGTTTTTTCAAGCGCTCCACAAATTTGATGCCTAGGTGCTCGCCGTTGACCGCTACCAACGTTTTGTCGTCCGAGATCTTCCACTGGAAGCCGAGCACTTCACTCTCTTTTATTAGGGTGTCGAAGATCAGTGCACAGCGCTCAATGAGTCCGATAGAGATTTTGGCATCAAGCACATTTTTGCCCGTGGTCTCGAGATGGCCTTCATGGGGCTTGGCTGTGTAAACGCATTTCAACCACTTGCTCACTAGGGAGTGAGGCGCAAGGAGGGTATGAGGTACTTCGATTGCTGAACGGACTGCTTTCGGCTGAACGGGATCTGCGCTGCGAACTGGAAGCGTAGTTCGATCCAATACCGTGAAGCTGATGGGGTGTTCATTGGTGGGAGGATTAGGCTTGCTAGGGCGTTTAAAAATTGGCTTTGCCCAATGTCCTCGAGGGGGCAGGGTCAGGCCAGCTTTACGACATGCTTTGGAAAGCGCGACGTCTGATATACCGATTTCTTGTGCCAGTTTCAGCACAGGTGTTTCCCACACTTGGTCGAACAGTTCCCTGGGAGTGAAGGTCACGATCTTGTACATAGACTCATCCGGAGTTTGGCATTCCGGTATCAGCGTAGATTCCCTCAAGCCAATCTCAAGTTGAAGCCTGCAGGTGCTCCTTTCGAAAATCTGAGGGGAGACGTCACTCGGGAGCCATCAGCACCGCCAGAGTCATACTGATGAACTCTTCGTTCTTGCTGATGGTGTCCAACGCATCTCGAACGTTGCCAGCGACGTCTGCGGAACCGCGTTGTTCCACCCAGAGTGTTAGCTCCATAATCGCGGCTTCGAGCGCCAACTGGTTTTGATTGATCTTGTATAGCAGGGAAGGGAGCAGGTCTGAATCTGGCATCACGATTCCTCCGTGGAAGAGGTCAGCGTAGCAGGAGGAAAAATGAGGGGGGAAGGGCTCTTAGGTAATTCACATCACTCAATGCTCATGGGCATGTGAATGGATGGTCAGGGCACCAGGTACATTGGTGCGTTCGAGCCCCCCACGTTCCAGCCACCGGAGGGTCTGCTCATAGGCGCGCTGCAGCAAAGACTCGGTCTGGTCAAAGTTGAACACTGAGACATCCACAGGGCACAAGGGCGGGACGATGTGCAGGCTGGTGAGAGTGCGGAAGTGTTCGATGTCGCTCACCAGTTGGCGCATGCTCATCAGATTGACGGTGTGCAGGGCTAAGGCGACCAAGCCTCGGGGCGGTTGTGTTAGGGCGCAACTCACGCCGGTGGGGATTACCACGACGTTGGTGGCTCCCAAGGCTACGGCAGTCGAGATAGGTGTATTGCTTGACACGCCGCCGTCAACCAGGAACTGATCGGCGATTTGTACGCAGGGGAACACCAGCGGGATAGCAGCGCTGGCCAGTAACGCCTGTTTGAGTTCGCCACTGGACAGAACAGTCTCGGCACCACTGAGCAGGTCGGTGGTGACGATGTAGAGGGGCAGCGTCGCCTCTTCAATGCGATGAATGGGCAGTGCCTGATCCAGCAATCGGTTCAAGGCCGCCGGCTGCAACAGAAAGCCACGTCGTTTGATCAGTCCCCTACAGGTATCGAGCCAGGAGAGGGGGAAGATGTCAGATTTACCTAGCCCGCGCCAGAAACCGGCGAGGGCCTCGACGCCATCGGAATCGGGCCTTGCGGCAAAGTAGGCACCATTGATAGCGCCTACCGAAGCGCCAACCACCATATCGCATCGAACATTGGCCTCAACCAGGGCCCGCAACATGCCCACCTGCACCGCACCCAAACTGCCGCCGCCAGCGAATACGATTGCGGTTTTGGTCGCCATGGTCGAAGTCTCTGTGCGGCAATGCGTCGAATCAGTGTAGCTGACGGGTCAGCATTCCTTTCGGGTGTTCGCTACATGATCGAGACGTCTCAAGCTTGGAGTTCCGGACGATGCTGAATTCCAATGGAAACGGGATCAATGCGTAACGGAATCCACTACTACTGCGAGACTGCGCTCTTAGGATTGAGGGTATATGACAGCGAAGAGAAACTACGTTTGAAGACTACATATGAGACCCGAGAAGGTGCCGAGGTTGAGTGTCGACGACTTAACCTGGAGCGCTTTCAAAACGTGCTTTCGGAACGGGAATCCACGACTGCGCTATAGGCATCAATCAGTCCAACAAAGCCATCGGCGGTTGGAGTTCAGAAACGAGTTGATCATAGGCTCAGGGACGTACGACCAACACCACTTTGACGCGGACGCTCGGCATTCTGCAGCGAACAAACAGCGTCTGCCTCCGCCCTGGCCTTGAACACACCATGCTTGCTAGCTGAATCTCCTTCGACTAGATCAACGACTCTGTATCGCTTACTGCCGTCTTCCTGGCCTGTGGTCTCGATGACCCTGCTTGGGTGCATGGTGCGTTCCCTGCTAAAGATTGTGTTCTAGGAGTACCGATATGACTCCATGAATTCAACAATTATGCGGGACTGAGCTGAGACAATTTATGACAGCGCAACGCGCTTCTCTTTTCCCCGACCGCTAACGTCTATCTAACAATACTTAAGTCGGCGCACGTCTATGCCATCCATGGCTTCACATGCCTAATCGGTCATTTGCTTGGTTGCTTGTGACGAGCGTACATCACTGCCGTGCCCCCTGAAGTGGCTCTGGCCTGCAACTCAAACGCCTGCGTGTAGCCTTTGATGAGGTCGCTCAGTTTTTTGTAGCCATGAGTGCGTGGGTCAAACTCTGGACGTAGTTTCGTAATGTTCGCGCCCAGCGCGCCTAAATGTGCCCAGCCATCCTCGTCAGCAATGTCGTCCATGATCTTGGCGATGAAGCCCACCGGTGCTTTAGGCTTTTTAGAAGGCTCAGCAACCGCTGGTTTGGCCACATCGGGGGCAGCAGCGAAAGCGGTACTAGACTCACCGTTGGTAGTCGCAACGACATCCTCACGGAGTAACTCGATGTAAATGAATTTGTCGCATGCTGCCACGAACGGCTTGGGTGTTTTCTCTTCGCCGAACCCGTAAACGGTCAACCCTTCTTCACGTAATCGAGAAGCCAATCGAGTGAAATCGCTGTCGCTCGATACTAGGCAAAATCCGTCGAAACGGCGGGTGTATAGCAAGTCCATGGCATCGATGATAAGCGAGCTGTCGGTGGCATTTTTGCCTTTGGTATAGGCAAATTGCTGGATGGGCTGAATCGAGTGATCGAGCAGGACTTTCTTCCAACCGCCGAGATGGGGGCCAGTCCAGTCGCCGTAGATGCGCTTGACGCTGGCGACGCCGTACTTAGCAATTTCTTCAAACAGGCCTTCGACGATTGCTGCTGGGGCATTGTCGGCGTCGATCAACACTGCGAGGCGTTTCTGAGCGTTATTGGAGGTATGCGTGGCCATGGTTCATCCTTGAGTGAAAGCGTAACCATACCTGTAAACGAGGGGCTAATCTTGGCTTCGATCGCTCGTATTCCCACCCACTAAGGGCCCGGATCAGCGGCGTTGTGCTGCCAGATTTAAAGTGTTCCAACTCGTCACTCGGGTGACCTGTAATTACTCGCAGTAATCCAAGCTGTCGCAAGTCATTGAAAAGCGTAAGCGCCTACAGCTCTTAAACTTACTTCCAGTCCAAGCCATCCACCGCAAACTCAATCGTCTGAGCGCCTTCCTGGTAGAACTGAGCCTCGATGTAGACCTTGTCGACCTTACGCAGCTCGCTGACAAAGCTGTTATAGCCCCTGATGAAGATGTAGGTGCTGTCGTTGTCGCTCGGCTCGCCCGCAGAAAACCGCTTAGGCTTTCCGTTCCCGAAACGCACCGACACATCGCAACCGTCGTATGAATTGCAGAGGAACTGGCCTTTTTGGATTTGCAGAATCACGTCCTGACCCCAACGCGGGTGCTTGCGCAGTTGGAGCATGGCCTGTTGCGCTCCGCGGTAAGGGAAGTCGAACGACAATCTGTTGGTCGACTTAATGAAGGCCGTCGTGACCGGCTTCTGGCTCATTGAATCCTGCATAGTCTCATACTCCCAAGCTTCTCCGGCTATCCTGCGCTGCTGAAACTCACTGGCCTTCTTGATCTCATGAGAAGCCGCCGCGAGTTTGTCCGTGTACTCCTTGTTGCCTGGGTAGAGCGCCAGTAGGGCCTTGTAGGTCGTCTCCTGGCCGGCGTAGTCGTCCTTGCCCAGTTGCGCGAGCTTGGCCTTTAGAGAGGCGGTCTGCTCGTCTCTGGCGATGTCCTTAGCCTTTGCATCGACTTTGGCGAACATGGCGTCTACGTCGGAATCACCCAGACCGTTGTACTTTTGCAACAGATTCTTGGCCTCAGAGATCTTCTTCGCATCCAGCAACTGCTGGAACTGGGCAATGATGGCTGGCTTGTTTGCAACTAAATAGTCCGTATTCGCCTTCTTCTGCTCGACCTTCTTTTGAGCCGCTGCCGACTCCGCCGCCGTATTTTGCACAGTGATTTCATCACTCATGTGATTGGAGAACAGGAGCATCCCTGCGACCCCGAGCACAACGGCACTGATCGCACGAACCGGGGGCTGGAGATCAAACTGAAATTTCGCCATGAGCATGTCGCATAACGGTGGTAGCAACAGAACAGTCGCGACCATGAGCGGTATCGCCGCCAGCGGCTCTTCGAAGATGACCCCCAGCGTCCAAAGAGCGAAAAGCAGACCGAAGATCCAGTAGAGAAACGTTCCAATGAACGACTTGGCCTTATCCGCCAATGGAACAGATTTAGGGCCAGCCGGTTGCATCGGAAGGTCGACCTTCGCCGGGTCTTCAGCCCAGGACGGCTTAACATCCGGGGCATCCGTCTCGTCGATATCGAAAACCATTGGGGCTGGCACGATCAACAACGACTGGCAATGTGGACATTTGCCTTGCTTGCCGGCCATCTCTATAGAGACCTGAATCGGCTTGCTGCACTCATCGCATTTGAAGTTGATCATGTTCATCCTTGAAAGGAACTAAACCCAGCATTTCAGACTAGATGATGGCTATATGCTGGTCAATTGCGCGGGGGGGCGCGCCCCTTCAGTTAGCGTCAAACCAGCTGGAGCGGTAATTCAAAACCAGTTCGTGCAGCTGAAATACTGACGAAACATTCTGGCCATATGATTCGCGTCACTGAAATCCAAGGAGTTGGAGATGAATCGACCATCAAGAAGCATGCGCAAACTGCTCGACGCCGTTGCCACCAACAATGAGGCAGCGGCGCTTGATGTGATGCGTGCTGCTGAGCAGCTCCAAGACGAGGTGTTGCGCCAACGATTGCTCAACCTCATTCATCGGCTCAACCAAGACGCCAATGACTTGCGAATGGCGCGGGACGATATCCAAGGCGGAGCCATCAAGCTTGCATGACCCGCGTCCACCACTTTCAAGCTCGTTCGTCTAATCCAGGCATTGGGTGGCGCGATGAGCGGCTTTATTTCAATCCAGACGATGCTTCATCTCGACTCTACTTGAAGCACTAAGACCTCAGTTGAGCCTCGACTGATTTATCTTCTGGAATGCCTTGCATCATCCACCGTGGTGGTCGAACAGATCACTCGGGTGCCATGAGCACCGCAAGCGTCATGTTGATGAACTCTTCATTTGTTCTGATCGTGTCTAGCGCACCGCGCACGTTGCCTCCAATCTCACCTGATCCACGCTGCTCGACCCAAAGTGTGAGCTCCATGATGGCAGCCTCAAGGGCTTGCTGGTTTTCGTTGATCTTATAAAGCAGGGAAGGGAGTAGGTCAGAGTTTGGCATCGCGATTCCTCCATGGAAAAAGGACAGCGTAGCAGTAAGAGAGTTTGGTGGGATCTTGTCGCTGATATTGATGGTCTCGCAGAGTCAGAGTGCGTTCAGCAGACGCTCAAGCTGTTCTCGTTCCCAGCCACTTAATAGTTCGACTGGATCTGTGCCATAGCGTTGCCAGTCTTCAATAGTCCTGACGCGACCATCAGGCGCTCTGCAATCCTCGCAGTAATCTAAGGTGCCGCCGTCATTGAAAAGCGTGAGCTGCCAGCCGTCGATCTCAACAGTCATGAGACCGTTGTAAACCTCATTCCAAGTTTGCAGAGAGGCCCGATGCATTATGCGTGTGCCCAGCGCGACGTCTTTCAGTACCTGGTAGACATCACGGGAGGTAAGAGGGGAGGTAAGAGGGGAGGTTGTGTTCAAAGTTTGCCGTCCTACGGATGTTCCTTTTTTTGGCCGCTTTTCCCGCTTGAGCGCAGGGCGGCTAAAACCCGCTGTACGACATCCAGCGAGTTTATCCATCCGCATGCTAGAGCATGGTGTACATCCTTGTCAGGGGGACGTACCAAGCTGTCCGGATCGGAGATTCCCAAGCATGTGCTGGCTGCGCGTAGGTTTCCTCACTGGGAACAGGGAGCTTTGCTATATTCCTTTGATCTCTAAATGCCATGCAGGCCTTTACAAGGATGTGTTGATGCGCGTGCTCCTGACTCTCGCCTTAATTACTGTGCTCTCTGGTTGCGCGGACTCACACCGCTGGTTACCACAACAAAATGGCTCAGCACGTATTACGGCAAACGAGCGGATCTTTGTCACGACGCCTGCTGACGGCGAATACGGTGATAACGTCTACAGCGGTTCTGGTCGTAACACTACCAAGATCATTTACAACGCCACGAGCGCCAAGTCCCGTCTGGTGCGCATTGGCGGTTTGGCTGAAAATTTTGAGGATGCCGTCGCCCAAGCTCGGCGCGCAGATCAAGACATCTTAATCTTCCCAACCATTCTGCACTGGGAGGATCGAGCCACAGAATGGTCGATGATTCCTGACAAAGTAGAAATTAAAGTCGAAGTCATACGGGTTCAAACTGGCGACGTCATTAGCTCTGGGATCATCAAGGGCAGCAGCGGACTGGCTACTTTCGGAGGGGATCACCCCCAAGACCTGTTACCGGAACCGGTTACTGAGTTTGTTTCGTCACTGTTTTGAACTGCTGGCAGATACCAGTAAGGCCGTGAGTGAGTTGTGTGGTGTTCAGGCGTTACTGCGACTGGTCGGGATGTCTCATCCTAGCTTATCGATCACCGCATGGCAGGCGTTGAGAAATCACCATTGATTTGATGCAGAGCCTGCTTCTCTTAAGCCTGGGTAATCATCGAGAGCAAGGCTGGGTTTGTCATCTTCAACAGGGTCGGATACCGGCTTATGAATCACTCCGGCTTCAGCATCCGCACGCATCTGCTCGAGCTCCTTGTGAAATGCCTTGTCCTGAACCGTTGGCTTGCTGATGTATGGCTTTCGATCTGGTTCAGGCTTGGCTGCATAAGTTGTTACCGCGTCTGGGTCGCGCTGTAGTTTTTCTTGAACTTGCGATTCCAGCATCGCACGTAGAACGTCTTTGTCGGGACGGGTAAGCAATGTGTTACTCCTCTTAGAAAATCAGGTACTCAGTTGTCAACCGGGCCTGTGGCATGGCTGGGGAACATCCAATCGATCGTGTCGAGAATTTGAGCTGAAGATACAGCCACAATTCAGGTCGAAGAGAAGCGGCGAATCATCAATTTCTTCCAACGCGGTGATCGTGTCAAATTGGGTACATGCCTGGGATGATTCCGTAATCGACAGAAACACAGGCAGTGAGAGAGTACAAAGCTATGATCCCTTTTCGATTTCCAGCACGTTGATCATTGGTGTTGGTCTCTACGTGGGTATCCATGTCTGGATCGGCTTGAACGCATAACGGCAATGTGATGTTCGGTCTATAGCGAATTCAACAGGGAGTAGGCATACATTATGTATGGCCTCTTGGTGTGCGTAAGGATATGCTGCCCCCGACTTCATATATGCCAATAAAAACCAACCACAGTGACGTTATGAGCCAATCAGAGACGCGTGCGACTGCCCTAACGCTGTATCCAGAGGACTCCCGCGAGGCGGCGGCTCTGCTGAAGCAAGCCGTCCCACTGATGGTGCGTCACAACATTCCACCAAATCCCGTGCACTATGCTCTCTGGTACACCTACAGCAAAGGTCAGGAGCCAGAGCTTAATCGCCATCTGGACAGGGTGGTCAAAGACTTCGACTGTTTCCCTCCCGAATCTGCTACGAAGCTTTTTCGCGACTACATCATTCGTGACGAATTGGAGGAGGCGCGCGCAGGGCAACAACAAGCGATCGATCTGGTTGACGACATGGAGCGTAATGTCTCGCGTAGTGTGAATGGCAGTTCCAACTTTCAAGCCAGTCTTGGCCATTGCATGGAAATGCTCGCGGAGCCGGTCGACCAGAGGTTGCCCGCCATTCTGAGCGAGCTGCAACAGAGCACCCAGGTCATGCAGGATCAGCAAGAGCTTTTCCTCTCCCAGCTGCACTCAGCGCAAAATGAAATCAAGAGTCTGAGAGACAAGCTCGAGCGAGCCCAACTGGCTGCATCTTTGGATGGGCTGACTAAGGTGTTGAACCGGGCCACCTTCACTCGCTTACTGGAGCATGCATTGATCAACACGCCTCATGGGGTGGCATTGATCATGCTGGATATCGATCATTTCAAGCAGTTCAATGACCGGTATGGCCATCCTTTGGGCGACCGCGTACTTGAGCATGTTGGTCAGGTGTTGCGGAACTCAATCCCGCCTCAGGCCCTGGCGGCACGCTATGGTGGTGAAGAGTTCTGTGTAGTCCTGCAAGAGTGTTTTGATCTCACCAGTGCTCATAGTTTTGCTGAGCAGATGCGCCTAAAAATTCAGGCGCTACGGATCAAGGTTCGTGGCACGGATGAGGTGCTAGATACTATAACTGCGTCCTTGGGTGTCGCCCTCGCCAAAGCGGGTGACGATGTGGAAAGCCTTCTGACTCGTGCCGATGATGCGCTCTATCTAGCCAAGCGCAGCGGGCGCAACCGAGTGAACTGAAGCCGGCGTTCGGACTCTAGCTGCAATCACATACCCCGACAGAACATGGTGATTCGATTCGTGTTCATTCCGCATGGCTGCCATAGCTAAGCTGTGGTGTGAAGTGACGTCAATGGAGAGGTCGCTCCTTCGGGCTTAAGTCCGGCTCGATCTCGCGCCTTCAGGTGATGTGTCCAAGTATGCGTTTACGGCCTGCCGAAGGACTCTGAAGTTCAGCCTGATGTACTGGTTCAGCGAAGCATCTAATGGCTTCCTCATTTGTCTTCGAGGCTGCCGCGCTGTTCGCTATTCCAGGCTTCAGTGAGCTCGTCTATCCGATCTGTGATTTGAGGCTTTTTTGATAGGACTAGGCAGCGCGTGCTGCCGACAAATTCTTCTATCAGGTACACAGCGTCGCCGACATCCAGTTCCAATTCCTGCAGCGCTTCGTCCGGAGTTCGAATCGCACCGTCACCATCCCATTCTTCGATGATGATTTTCATAGGTGGCTTCTTCACATTTGATCTCCATTGCTATGAGCCGGCAAGCCGTTCCCGCCTGTAGATTCTCAGCGGCACGTTTACAGATCCGGATAATCATCAAGCTTAAGACTAGGAGCGCCTCCGTCCTCCTGTTCGCGCTTAGGCGTATGTATCACTCCAGCTTCGGCGTCTGCACGCATCTGCTCGAGCTCTTTGTGAAACGCCTTGTCCTGAACCGTGGGTTTGCTGGTGTACGGTTTTCGGTCAGGTACAGGCTGGGCTGCATAAGTCGTTACGGCGTCTGGATCGTGCTGCAGCTTTTCTTGGACTTGCGATTCCAGCATTGCACGGAGCGCGTCTTTGTCGGGACGGTTCAGCAATTTGTTACTCCTATTAGGAAACCAGGCAACCAGTAAATCGACTGAGCCAATGGCCGATTGGGGAACATCCAATCGATCGTATCGAAAATTTTGGCTGCAGATACAGCCGAGGGTTCAGGTCGAAGAGAGGAGGTAGATCATCAATTTCTTCCAACACGGCGATCGTGCCAAATTGGGCACATGCCTGGGATGATTCCGTAATCGACAGGAACGCAGGCAGTGAGAGAGTAGAAAGCTACGATCCCTTTTCGATTTCCAGCGTGCTGATAATTGGTGTTGGCTTCTTCGTGGGTATCCATGGCTGGATCGGCTTGGCTGCATAGCCTCGCCCTAAAAGCCAAGGCTGCTCTGCCCATTTTCTAGCTGAACATCTCGTTGATTTCCGTATCAGCACGCCCCAGCGACTTCATCGAGATGCTTCCAGCGTCATTTTCGCCAACGTGCCACAGCGCAAATTTCGGAAGGTTTAGCCAGGCTGGTGGCTTCGCCTCAACGGGAAAAGCCGAGCGGGTATGGTAGGTTGATGCGCCGTCGATTATCGACACCAGCGCAATACCGTGCGCTGTCGCGTATTTTATTGCTCCGGATTGAAACCCTGTCGTGGTGAACAACATGCCTTTATGAGCGCCGAGAGATCTCACCTTGTCGTGCAGCACCTGAACCAGCTCCCGTTCGACTGCGTTACGGTATTTTTTGCACTCAATCAGCACGGTGAATTCGGCGCCTGCAAAAGCTTGGAACTTCGCCAGCACGTCGATCTGGTAGGTCGAGTCGTGGGCCTCGACCTTCACGTCGTGCGTCACCTCCAGCGATGTCAGTTCACCGCCCTGTTTGAGGATCCAGTCCCTGACCAACCGCTCAAATTCGGTGGCTGTGATTTCGAGATTGGGATTCGCCATTGGTGGGTACATTCTTTTCCTTATCTTGCAATCCGATTGGCAAGGTGCGACGGGGGCGCAGAGGGCGGTGCAGCAGTATCTACGACTGGCGTATCGTCATAATGGAATCTGTGATGGCTTGAGCATTTGTGTCCAGCGCCTCCATCGCCGACATTGCATGAGCGGCGACGTTTCCTACGCAACTTTCTGAAAGCCACTTGGTAATCTCTTCTATTGCTGCACCCAGTGCGTGCTGGTTGTGCAAGAGCAATGTCAGAGCGTCTGCCGTGGCGATCTTGTAGTTCGAGTTACCTGGCATGGCGGTCTTCCTTGAGAATGATGCAGAGAGCCTAGTTCATCTCGCCGCAGGCTGAAGCGGCGTGGGTAGTTGCGTAGATCTACCCAATTTTGGCAAAGGGCGACCTAAGGCTGACTGTGTCGGCAGGGGGATGGTGGCCAGAAGGCTGTACTCATCACCGTTTGTGCTTGGTATGTAGACCACAGATGTGATGGATACCTAGAGGCCGGCGCGAAGCGACCATTCCTCACAGGGGAGCTGTGATCTTTCCCCTGTATGGTGGAAAGGTGCGATAGCAGGTCAAAGAATCTCGATCTCTTCTGGCTTGAGCCATCCAGCGTCGATCACTCGCTGCTTAGCTATGTCAGGCTGCGCGCTGTAAACCACAATTGCGAGACCTTCTTCGGCCCGGCTACAAGTGACGTACAGCAGACGACGAGTGCGAGCCAAGGAGTCATCTTTGCCCTCACGCTGATTTTTTACGTCGCTATCAGAAGCTGGTTTGACCCCCAAGAGCTTGTCGTAACTGAAAAGGAAGCCACCTGCTTCTTCATCATTGAGGATGACCATGACTCTGGGGAACTCCAGGCCCTTTACACCTTGGTGCGTGTCGAAAGGGGAAAGCCCCTCGGTATAGCCAGCGAATGCAGCCATTTCCGAAAAAGGACGTCCCAGTAGAACCTGGTATGCATGTGTTTCTAATGCATCACGATCCGATGTATCGGGAGGGGCATCAGTGGTGGCGCCTGTTAACAGTGCAGCTACGAGGCGATCAGGGAGATCTAGTAGGCCTGTTTGGTGTAGGACATGAGCCACGTCACCTATCAGGGGATCGTTGTCATCGAACAGCTCGCACAGTGACCCAGTAGCGGCTCCTGCTTTTTCAAGCAAGGCTAACTGGTCAGGCGCCTCTTTCATGGATTTAGTATCGAGAAGCGGAGAATGAAGTCGGACAGCTTCTATGAGGCTGAAACTGTTCGTCTTAGCGGCTTGAAGAATCGGGGCTACCCGCTCGAAGAACAGTTTCAAGATTGGCAGTGTTCCGTCCAGTAGTCCCGTTCGCAGATGCTCTACCCCATATAATGGTGTGAACACACCCTCAAACCCCATTCGGCGTCCGGCCATTTTGTGTTCAAGTATTAGGGTCTTTCTTCCATCCTTGCCTGCTGCCCACTGAGCGTCGCCGGTGATGGCTGCCATACGCTGTGCGATATCTTCCTCCAACCCGAAACCTTGCCCCGGTGTCTGTTGGGTGCAAAACATTCGCACCGTGCCTTCTATAGCGTCCGGCTTTGGCTTCTGCTGATGACTGTCTGCGCCCGCACGGATTACGTTGATAAGATCAACAACCCTTGTTGGGCAGCGACGGTTCATACGTTTTTCGGGCACCGCCCAATCTGGAGGGATCGCTTCCTCCAAACGCACCTTCCCATCGTTGTAGATGCGTTGCATGGTATCGCCGAGAAGCCCGAGAGAGAAACGGTCGGGGATGAGTGATTGTGCTCGCAGAAAAGCGTCCATGAGCGGCCCATAGGTATCTTGGCTCTCATCGATCAAAAGTACCGGGTACTGATCCGCCATAACGTTCAGCAACGGAGGTTGCTGGATAAATACAGCGGCCATTTGAATGACTTCACTATGGTTTAGGGCCTGCCTACCGCGATTGTCGCCGGTAGGGCTGTAAATGAATGTCGATATCTGATCCAGGGAATCGAACCGACGAACTTTGCTATCCCTCGAAGCTTGATTTGCTAGAAATGTTTTGTTTTGCCCTCGAGCCTTTCCGAGCTTCTCATTAAGCTCGCCAATGTCTTGGGTGAGCTTGACCCGAAGCCACTCACGAATGTCATCATTGAAGCCCTGAATCATCCGCCAAGAGAAGGCGTGAATGGTTGACACAACCACCAGTGGGTCGTGTTCAAGACGGCGGGTAATTTCCTCGGACGCCGCTTTGGTATAGGTGATGATCGCGATTTGGCGTCCTTCAAAAGTCAGTCGTTGCCGTTCCCTATTCTTTAGAATTTTCACGGCTTCGACTAACGAATGGGTTTTTCCAGAGCCAGCGCCGGCGTATAGGAAAAAGCTCTTCGGATGGTCGAGATTCAGACAGTCCTGAATGATCTGATCGGCATCTGGAACATCATCCATAGCAGCTTCCGGCTGCCGGCTCATGGGGTCACCTCGACAATCGCTGAAGGGATGACCAGTAGCTCTTTGCTTTTTCTTTCGAGCTTGGACTGCAACCACGCCAAGCCTTCATGGATGTAAGTAGGCACCGTCAACTTGGCGAAATCAGAATCGCCGAGAACGTGTAGTGCGAACTCAGCCTTATCACCATCCTTGAGCTTGGTGAACAGCTCTGTGCCAAGCTCTAAGGATGTTTCTGCTTCACGTAACGCCTTGGCAAAGGATCGCATCAGCCCGCGTCCCGCTTTGTTAGCGAAATGCTCTGTATTGCTCAAGACAAGGCTGTCTTCAAAGGTATTTGGTAATGCTTCGACATCTAGCCCAGTTTTGGGTAAGCGGACAGTAATGGGCGTCTGATAAGCGATCCTGATCGAAAACAGCTCGTCAATTTGCTGAGCTTTACTGTCGAAGGGCAGATCCAGTAATGAGTCCACATCATGTCCAAGGCCTGCTGCTCGCATCCAATGGCGCACGGTTGGGTTGTTAGTGGTTTGGCCTTTCTTCCGCTCGACAGGTTTGCCGACCTGTAGGAGGCCCGCGTCCAAGTCAGTTATCACCAGAGTGACAATACCCAACGCATCGATCAGGGGCCGGAGCCGATGCGCGTGGCTTCCCCCAATATCCAAAATGGTTATGTAGCACTGGTCTAGGAAACGAAAGTGTTGCCTCAAAAAATGTGGAAGCATCATGCGCTCAGCGGCCCCCTCAACAAGGATCACCGCATCCGCAAAGAACAGGTCGGCATGTTGGGCCCGAAGGTAACGTGTAACGAATTCCTTCGTTTGATTGGACTCGCCGAACACTGTACTTAGGTTCGAGACGGTAGAGACTGGGATTGATATCCCGGCCATGCCGGACGGAAGTCTGCGGAAGTATCTCAGGTTTTCGTAGTCAATCTCATGAGCTACGTGGCTGGAATGGGAACTGACCATCAGCTGTGTCCTGAGGTTCTGATACTTCGCTAGCAATGGGTCGCTGCACAGCACATGGTAGGCGTGTTTTATGAATGCTTGCTGAACCTGGACGTGCAGGTGGGCTTCCGGTTCTTCGATTAGAACCAAGTGTATAGGCTCAACACCAGTAGCGCTTTGCTCTTCAGGACTTCTGTACTTCTTAAGCCATTCATCTCGAAATGCCATCAATCGGAATATCATTGAGATGAGGTTCTGGTAGCCGAGCCCGTTGGACGTCTCCGGAAGCCTAAGAGGCGGTGCTCCAGGGGCTCCTCCAACGGAATCCAATTCAAACAGCACAGCTGCTTCGTGGTTCATCCCGTCCGTAGGGGCGAGGCGGGTGGAAACTCGGATGGACGGGTCGGAGTTATTCGGATAGCCCAAACCGGCGACTTCCTTGAGCGCAGGCGCGAAGCTCGTGCTCAAGCGAGTGTCAAAGGCAGTTTGAGCTGCCTCAATTGCTCTGAGTGCCTCCAAATCTGAAATATCTGGGCTATCGCCTGGATCGAGATGCCTGCTGTAGTACGCTCGCAATTGTTCCGAGAGCTTCCTGCCCGATCCATGTCCTCCCTCTAGGACGCCTTCGTCAGCGCTGTCACCAAAGCCGCGTTGAGCATTGATCTCGTGGACTCGAATCAGGTCTGTTAGGGGATTGCGCTCGAGTGGCGTTGCTGTGGCCGCAAGCGGTTGCTGGTTAGCTTTACGAGTTGCAGGATCTGGAGCTCGTAGCTGGCTTGGATCAAGTCGGTACCATCGGATCTTGAAGGTTTTACCGATTCGACGATTCAGATAGTCATGCAAGCTCTGCGGCCAGAGCGGAAGCGATGGTGGCTGCGTACCTAGCGCTGCCTGTTTTTGAATTTCCTGCTGAAGCTCCCTCACTCGTGCTCGCTCTTTGCGGTAATCGACAAACAGCGCTGGCATATCATCTGGCTCCAGCCGGAACCGCATACCGACATGGCCGCCTTTCCAAGCGAAGTTCGGTATGAGATCTCGGATGTGATGAAGCTCGCCCTGAGCTGCTTCAAGCCAAATATCTAGCGTTGGCAACCAGTCAGCCCATTCATTTGCGACTGGGATGGGGAAGCTATCATCTGCAGCCTCCCAAGCTTCACCAATGGCATCGATTGTGGCGAGATGGCTCAGAGTAAGATCTTGCAATCTGAAAATCGACGCTTTCGAAAGTAGGAACTTGCGCAAGGCCAGCATCGCAGATGATTTGCCACTGTTGTTGGCTCCAACGAGTAGTGTGGTCTCGGCTGCGAGGTCGACTCGTACGGATAGGAGCTTGCGGAAGTTCGCGATTTCCAGATGCTGAATTTGCATAGTCGCTTCCCTGATGACTGCTCAGCAACGGAGCGTCCGGCTGATAGATGCTGGAACTCTAGCTTAGCCGGCCCGGCACTCCAACCGCCGTGATGGGGTTTCGCCATCATTGATGCGTCTGTGTGCAGTAGAAACAAGCTCGTGGACTGAGTGATGGCACTGAGCTATGGTCGCTAGCAGGATGTGCGTGAAGGCGCGCGATGACTTGGGAAGGAACGGAAACGATGATTTACCAATGCAACGGATGCAACAGGACTACCTTCGAGACAGCATGCCCGTGGTGCATGGGCTCCCAAGTTTCGCCGTCATCAGAGCTCTCGTTGCGGCACCTCACTCCACTGGATCCTTCGTTTTATCCCGACTTTCAATACAGATCCAAAGGCTTGATTCAAGACTTCTTCGGTAAGAAGAAGGAGCAAGCCCAACTGAACGATCTTCTGAACAACGTATTGAGAAAATACGCGGAGCTGAAGCAGCCATACTTTACGAACTTCATTCACACGACTCGCGAAAGCGCAGGTAGCAGCGATGACGCAGGCGTGCCCGGCCCACGTTTGGATGGTGTGTACAGCGAGAGAGAGCTGTTCAGGGAGGTCTTGATTCGCAAAGGCTTTGACGAGCTAGAAGGGCTTCCATCTCTTTTGGACAAGCTGCTGCAAACCACAGCATTCAACTCTGCCTACCTGGGCTTCTCGAGAGAGTTGACCCGCCACATCCGAGCTGATCTGGCCGACACCTTACGTTCCTGGATTGAAGAGGCCGGGACAACGTTCAGGTCTGACCTAGCCTTGTTCTTCTATTACCTTTGGGAAAATGACGTTCCATATCCCAATGTTCAATTCAATCCTCAAGCAGCCTCCACATCTGGTGTTCCACTCCTTCCGTTACAGGCTTTTCGAAATGGCTTGAGCCTTTGCGAGGAGATTTATTTCGACATTCTCGTCGAGCGATTGGGATCACAACTTGAGCATTTCAATCCGAACCAGTTCATCACCATGTACCTGGTGGATGCCATGGACGGATTCCAATTCGAAGCCTTCCTTGTTGAGATCTTCCAGACCATTGGCTATGACGTCAAAGAGACCAAGAAGACGGCTGATCAAGGCGCAGATCTTTTCGTTACCCGGTTCGGCAAAAACATGGTCATCCAGGCTAAGAACTACTCTGGCTCTGTAGGCAACGCGGCTGTGCAGCAAGCCATTTCGGCTAAAGCTTTTTACGGGTGCGACGAGGCCATGGTGGTTACCAATTCCTACTACACAAAATCAGCGAAAGAATTGGCCAGCACAGCGGGCGTCCGGCTGATCGACCGGGAAGGACTTCAAAGCTATTTGGACGACTACAATCAGAAGCTTATCGAGGTCTTTCAGGCTGAGGAAGAAAGTGCTTAGAAGTAAATGCCCTCCGTGGCAAAAGCTTTTGGCTCGCGACGTCGGCACGGTTTAGAGATGAGTAACGAGAAAGAGCATGGCCAACTTCAAATCGACTGAGATGAAACTCCTTGATTCGATCTTTGATATGGGAGGAGGGTACGTCCTCGATTTCTCAGACCGAACAATGGGCAATTTTTTCCTTGAAGAGCTGAACATTGATATTGACCATGCGATGTTCTCCAAGGATGGCACCTCAAAAGCCAAGCGCCTTCGGTGCCTACTGCAAAACGCAGATGTTCCGACTGTTTATCGTGTACTTGAGGCGCTCTGGAGATATCGGCAAGCGATGCGAGAGGTGGCTAGGACTGAGGAAACTATTGTAAATGCTGAGGGTAGATTTCTCTCCTTGCTCAATTCCATCCGATCCCCTGTGCAGCAGGCTGCAATTGTAGATAACCCTTTTGCCGCAGCCGCTGTCATCGACCTGGCTGCGGTCTACGAGGCACTTCGGAAAAAGCTTTTCGAAATACGTGAGCTTCCACCTCACCAGCGTGGCTATGAGTTCGAAATTTTTTTAAAAGATCTTTTCGACTCTTCAAGACTCCAAGCGCGTTCGCCCTTTCGCTTGGTGGGTGAGCAAATTGATGGCAGCTTTCAGCTTGGCCATGAAACCTACCTGGTTGAGGCCAAATGGGTACGGGATCCGATAGGGGTGGCTGAGCTCCATTCCTTCCATGGAAAGGTTGAACAAAAAGCCGCTTGGGCCCGGGGGCTTTTTATCAGCTACGGTGGTTTCACCGACGTTGGCTTACAAGCTTTTGGCAAAGGCCGAAAAGTAATTTGCATGTCCGGCGAAGACATCTACAAGGCCTTGGGGCGCGGCATTCCTATTGCTGATGTGATTGACCGAAAAGTACGTGCAGCAGCAGAAACGGGTGCTCCATTTGTCCAGGTGGACGAGCTATTCGCCAAGTAGACACACCTGGTCGGGTTATGAGAGAGGTTTAGCTTGCTTGAGTACCACTTTTTTCGTTTTTTGCCAGGAGAGCAGCAGGTCAGGAAACTCGTCTGTCACCCCCCACCTCTGGCCAAATGGCGGAAGCTTGTACTCCTTCCTGAGCTCATTCGCTAACAGATACACCTCGTACCCAAAGTATCCGACGATCTCTGCCTCATGGCCATAAACCTCTGTAGGGTCAAAGGAGGCATCATGAATCGCGTGAAGGTGCTGATTTGCCAATGCCTTCTCGGTTGCTATGGAAACTAAGGCGCTCGCATGCTTCGAATCCAGATACTTCAGTGCATCACGAGAAATATCGAGGTCAGGGTAGGCGCAACTCGGCCAATTTTGATAGTCAGTGTGTGGGTCTAAAGAGGCCGCGTACTCGTGGTAGTCCCGGACGTTTCGTCGTGACTGTAGTGCGTAAAGATCGAGCACTGCAATCAGCTCAACGGCTGCAAATCTCGCATCTAGTCTCCGATCACGAATTTTGAAAAGCCAATCCTTTAACCATCCGATCAGGGCCGCGACGACACCACTCGCCAAGACTATTTTGGCAATGTCTCCCCATCCGAGCCCTGTACTGGCGGCTGCTGCTGCCGATCCCTGTATTGCATCCACTTGGCACCTTCCAACGCACATTCGCAATCGAGGTTCATTTGAGCTTCGTTGTGAGATCTTTTGCAAGCGGAGCGCGCAGGCCATCAAGGCCGAAGGCGCGAGGCTGTATGCCCCAGGGCCCAAACATGGCACCCAGCCAAGGCTTGGTTCAGCGCGGCGCCATGTTACTACCAGCATTTTGGTGCCCCGGGGTGTCATGACACAGTGCTAAAGTCTCCGCACATTGCGTAGAGAGTAAAGGGAGGGCGCGATATGTCAGGGGTACGACAGCACTTCATTCCAAGGTTTTTGCAGAAAGGGTTCAGAATTCCAGGTAACGGAAAAATCGTCCGTTGCTGGGTGTACGAACAAAGCAAATCTCCCAGATCTGCAAATATCCAAGACGTAGGGCTCGAAAGGCATTTCTATGCCATCGATAATGAGCCTGATCTGGACGATAAAATTACTGACGAAGAGAGGGACGTCTATGCACCGTTGGTAGAGAACCTACGTGCCGGCAATCTTACTGAAGCGCTGGTCGAGAGGATTCCAGGGTTGTTAGCTCACCTAGAAATCAGAAGCCGGCACGTGCGCCAGAATATGCAGTCGATGGTCGATGAATGTGCCAGTGGCATTCTTGAGCATCTATCAGATCCCACGAACCTCAGTGCGTTGGCTAAAGATCATTTCAAACCAGGCTCCCTTATCTTTGACAAGGCCTTAGCCGACCAGGGCATCAGTCAGCAGCAGCTCCAAGCTTTGCTCGCTATGGACGAGTCAGTCCTCGACCAAATATTCAAGCCACTCGTAGACATATTTGCCGCCCAGATGCCTGCACAATTGGATCGTTTCAAGTCTTCAATACCGGGTCTGATCAGAAGCAGTCATGTCCGCATGCTCAACGAATCCGTGTCGCCAGCTGCCCGCACCCAGCGTTTCACCGCACTCCATTACTCAGTTCAAAAATTTGAGCCTGGCGACCTGCCGCTGGGGGATTCCGTTGTATTGTTCCATGTAGGAGGCGAGCGAACTTTCAAGCCATTTATGGATAAGGATGATGAGCTGCTTCACGTGATGCTGCCGCTGGCGTCAGACAAATACCTCCTTGGTGCGACAGATGTCTCTCAGACCTCGCCTCCCAAAAATTTGCCGCTTGAAATCGCCAGGTGCTCTATGAAGTATTTCATATGCGCGCACCAGAATGATCGTGCTGCCGATCTTCAGGCACAGATAGGAAGTAATGCCAGCTGGCTTTCGGCACGAGAAATGAACTCGATACTCAACGAAGTGCTTTCAGAGTTTATGAGCAAGAGGCTAGCTTGACCGAAGTTTGCAAAGCCCGTTCTGCGCGGGGGTGATGAAGCTAACAAGATTCGCTTCACCACCTTCCAAACACCGCGACTCAATCACTGGGGAGACCAGAAAGACCACGACGTCCTATGACACCGTGAACTGCGTTCAAAGGTAAGCAGAGCGCACAGACGAAAGGATGGAAGTGTCCTAAGGGTCAAGTCACGACAAAGACGAGGCTCGGTTCACGACAGCCGTCCCCGGTGGGGCACGCTCGAGACTGACCTTCGAACAAAAAAGCCGACGTACTGATGGCTGTTTGCCTTTACCCAGCGGCTCGATCTGGATACTGTGAATGCTATAAAGATGATATGAGCTATGAGGCAGTTCTCGCTTCTGTGCTTCAGATTTTACGAGGCTGAGCCAGTATCATCATGGAGTTCAATGAAAATGGATTGGGATCTGCTTCTAGACCACCTTTGGGCGTATGCCTCGCCCGATCCACATGTTCTGGGTACGGAGATCCGCTCCTGCCTTGAGGGCCACTCTTCGGAGGGGCTGCTCGAAGCGATCTCCCTATTGGTCACTCAAGGTCAGAATGAAGCGGCCAGGCGACTCCTCAGCGAATTTTTGCGAAACCATCAGGCTGCAGATGATATCCAGCGTAAGCTTGGGCAGATCCTGAGTCTCCGAACGCGTCAGACAACAGGCGGGCTGTCGACCAAGAGTAAGCAGGGTGGTAATGAGGCCTTGCTTAAAGACGTCAACAGCCTAGTTGCTTCTGGCCAGTTGGACGCGGCCGAGTCACTTCTTCAGGAGTCAATAGATAGGTTTGAGGAGCCTGAAGATCTAGTTCTACTCGGCCGCGTTTACAAGCTCCAAGGGCGCGCAACGGAAAGCGCCAAGGCCGAACAGCGTGGCCTGATGCTGAAGCGCCAAAAGCAGGCGTTCGTTGAAACAATCTCTGCGGAGTCGATATACGACGACCTGCCTACCCTGAGTGATTTGGCGTTTCTCGATGACTCCGCCAGTCTTCTGGCCGCATTGGACGGGTCTACAGCTTCTACCGGAAACACGTTGACGGGAACAGTCAAAAATTCGCTCAATTTCATTGAGCAGGCGTCCTCTCAGTATTTGCCATTGACAGACCACCCTTCATGGGAAAAGCCGCCTCAATCAGCATCATCCGAGCATGCTGGGTGCGTCGATAACAGTATTTCCGGTGATGGGCCGAACACCCCCTCAGATGCTGCCGAAGGGATGCCCGGAGATGTTGTGAAAAAGGACGAGGCAACTACTCCTGCCACGCCCAAAAACGTCCTCAAACTCGCCCGCCCCAGGAACACTGCGGAGCCGAGTAGCGGACTCACGACCGTCAAGATGGTTAACAGATCTGCGCGTTTAGTGCGCGTCAGCCAACCACTGGAATCGACATCCTCAGAACCAGTAGACGCTTCATCATTAGAATCAACTCATACGATAACGCCCAACGTTAGCCCTCCGAAATTTCAGATTCCAGACTACCTTGAGGATGACGAGGACGAAGACGATTGCCACGAATCGTCTGGTCTAGATCTGGCCACTTCGATCGCCCCGGTGAGCTTTGAGCTAGGAGAGTCGGAGGATGACTATGACATTGATCATGGCTTGCACGGCCTGTCGATCATCGAGCTTGAGACAGAGTACGAACCAGAAAGTCTGAGCGCCGTCGATGATTTCCGTGACGTTGACGATGACTATGCAGCTTATGCATTTGACCCGGATGTAGTTTTTGACGGCGAAGACGACGAAGCTTACGAAGAAAAGGACGGTTACCCTGACCGGCTCTCACGCGAAGACCGGGCGCTCCAAAAAGCTGCCGAGTTGATTGGGAACGCCAATTGGCCGCTAAGCACCCTTTCATTGGTTCAGCAGATATTTGTTATGAGTGGCTGGGGCGCAACTCGACTTGCGCTGGAGAGAGAGATCGACAAAGGGCTCGCTCCTCAGGAGTTGATCCTCGCATCACATATCAAGGTCATCTGGGCCGAGAACGATATTTACTGGATCGCATTTGATCAAACGGGCAGTAGCCGTCTGTCTCACCAAGTACTTTCCTGGCCTACGGCCTTGCTGATCGTACGCTCATTCGAATTGTTGCCACAGGTGGAAGAGCTTGAGGTTTTCTTGGAAGGTCTTTTCGCTGCCTGGTACGAGAACAACATCTTGCGCCGGGCATTTAGGGCCTTTGCACGATACCTGTGGTTCAGGTTCTCCAATTTGCACGGTTGTTTACCTGCCAACCAGCATTTTGACTTCTGCGACCCTCGAAGTCTGCCTGCTGAAGAGTACAGCGACTTGGGGCTGTGCGATGTACTCGAAATCGAGAAAACCGAAATTCTGCGCAGCTACGGTGTGTTCATAACCAAGCACCCGCAAGAGCCGAGTTGCTATTTCAGTGACAAGCCGCCCCCCGCGGTAGAGGCGCCACCGCTCAATGCTAAGAAGAGCAAAAAGAAGATTGAAAAAACTGAATGCCTTGAAGACGTTGAGTCTGAGGGTGAGACCTCTGACGACGATGACGATTGCACTGCAGCTAAATCCTTAAGCGCTTCATCAGCGCCTGTACACGCACTGACTATCGATCAACCCACGCTAAGAATTGAACTGTTAGGAAAAGGATCTGCGCATGAAGCCCCTTAGACTTACCCACGTTCCGGGCTGCTGGGTCAGCCAAACCTTACCCGATGGCAAGAGTGAACGCCGAGGCATAGTCAAAATGGCCATTAGTAAAGAGTCTGGTGACCAGCTTCAGGTTCACTGGTTTAGTCCCGAGAGGAAGCTGGGCTATTTAGATGCATCAACTGTGCGCTCGGGTTTTAGGAACGGAATGGACGTGGTCGATGACAACCCATCCAGCGGAGCTCGCTCACTGGGGCAGGGCGTCGTCATGCAACAGCGCATTCTCGCAGGCAGCGAGCAGGTATTGGTTGATTTCCCTGAGCGTGGTGAGCGCCACTGGCTGCCCTATCAATATTTGAGGCAAGTTAAGGGCGTTAAGCATCGCTTTTGTACCGCCCAGGAAGGCGAAGTACGCGATGCAGAACGCATGCGTCTGCGGATGTTGGCCTACGCCATCAAGGTATGGAATGAAAATACTGGAGCCCTTTCCCATCTAGGGATTGACCCTTTGCCACACCAGATTCATTTGGTGCATCGCATCCTTGCATCGGGCGACTTCAATTGGCTGATTGCGGATGACGTGGGATTAGGTAAAACGATTGAGACCGGTATGCTACTGCATGCCATGCGGCAGCGAGATTTGGTAAAGCGTATTCTCCTTATCACTCCTGCTGGGCTTACCAAGCAATGGAAGGAAGAGCTTTACGATAAATTTCAGCTCGATGAGTTCAGAATCTATGGAGAGGACTTTTTCATCGATGAGCCCCGCGAATGGAAAATGCATGACTACGTGATCGGGTCGATGGATCGTCTAAAGCAAGCTGATCACTTGGAAAGCTTGCTTCAGGCTGAGCGTTGGGATCTTGTGATTTTTGACGAAGCTCATCGACTTAGTCGCCGTCAGTATGGGCTGAAGCTAGACAGTTCTGAACGCTATGATCTGGCGAAGAACCTACGTGGACATACCGATAACATGCTTTTGCTGAGTGCCACACCGCACCAGGGTATGCAGGATAAATTTGTGGCGCTGCTAGAGCTCCTGCGTCCCGATCGTCGTACCGAGCTAATGGCGCTCAATCTGAAGCCTGAAATTCTGCACGATATGGTGTTCCGCAACCACAAAGCTGACGTGACCGATGCGGAAGGAAACTTCATTTTCCAAGGTAAGATTACTCGCGCGTTGCAGGTGCCAAGCAGCCGCGAATCTATAGACTTCGATAAAACACTTCAGGCTTATCTACGCAAAGGATATGACGCGGGCGAGTCGCTAGGCCGTACGGGCAACGCTATCGGTTTCGTAATGACGGTATATCGCAAACTGGCAGCCTCCAGCGCAGCCGCCATTCACCGGGCGCTATGTAATCGGCTTCAGCGTCTCCTCGACGATCAAGCAAAAAGTATCGCTGAAGATGAGCCAAGCGATGAGCGCTATTTCGGCGAGTGGGAGGAGCAATTCACCAGTGAAGCTCGCGAGTTCTTTGCGGGCGAGGTGCAACTGCTCAAAGCTCTTATTGCTGAGGCCGGAGCGCTAAAGGCCAACGACCTAAAGCTGAAGCTCTTCATCGAAGACATCATCCGTATAATTAACGCCGCCAACTCTGACGAGAAGGTTCTGATATTCACCGAATACCGCACGACCCAAGATTATTTGAGGAACGCCCTGGCTGACCATTATGGCAGCGACCGGGTCGATCTTATTAACGGCTCTATGCAGCATGCTGACCGGCGTGAAGCCATCAAGCGTTTTGAGGGGCAAGGACGTTTCCTGATTTCGACTGAGGCAGGTGGGGAGGGCATCAACCTTCAAAGCAAGTGCAACGTCATGGTCAACTATGACCTACCTTGGAACCCCATGCGTTTGGTTCAACGTATCGGTCGCTTGTACCGCTATGGGCAAAAAAAGAAGGTCGTTGTGTTCAACATTCAGCAAGCCGATAGCTTGGATCAGAGCATCGTCGACTTGATGTATGAGCGTATCGACAGTGTGGTGACCGATTTAGCCGGGGTTCAGAAGCATGAGTTCAATGACGGTCTAAAAGACGAGATTCTTGGTCAGCTCGCAGAGCTTATTGATGTTGAAAGCATCCTTCAAGAAGCCACAAAACTCGGCATCGACCGAACCCGAGAGCGTATCGACGAGGCCTTAAAGCAGGCACGTACCGCTGCCGCCAAACAGCGGGAGTTGTTCGTCCACGCAGCTACCAGCGCCCCGGGTGAGTTGGGTTACGAGCTAGAAATCACTACTGACCACCTCTATAGCTTTGTCTTAGGCATGTTCGATCAACTGGGCATCGAGATCGCAGAGCGGAGCCATAAAGAGCGGCTACTGCGTATACGCCTTTCTGACCAGGTTATGCGTGAAATGGGCCTTTCGCGAAAAGCCCCACAGCGCATGGACGTCACTTTAGATCGCATGCTGGCCGCAAACCGTCCTGACACCCATATGCTCGACCTCAACTCCAAGTTGATGCAGTACCTCCTGGGTAAAGCTTGCGAGTATGACTTCGGCGGTTTGGCTGCGAAGCTCAAAGCACCTGAGCTTGGCGAGGGGGCATTGATCGGCGCCATGTTGCGGTGGCAAGGCCCGCAGGGGAAGCGTATGCGTCAGGAGTTTGTAGCTATTCTGATCAACGATGGCAGAGCCATGATGAACCCTACAAAAGCCACTCAATGGCTGTTAACACCAGCTGAGCACGGTGTTCTGGCTACTGATGAAAATGCCTCAAAATTACTATTCAAGGCCGCCGAGGAAATGGCTAACCACCGACTTGCTGATGCCAGTAACCGATACCTAGTACCTGAGAATCTGGATTGGGCTGCGGCAGGCTGGACGCAGCCACACTGACTTCACACACTCTTGGCCTACAGGGCTAAACGGCTGCCTGTTGAGCAAGGCCGCTGTGACGGAGGCTGTACAGTTTGGACTACTGCGGGAGAGTTTAAAAATTTTGGTGGTGTCCAAAGCAAAAGCACGGTGTTCATGTATTGCGAATCGGCGGTTGAAGGTACCTTTCGCGACCTGCACAAGTTCGCTCAGCAGAACGTCGAAGCAAACGCAGCCTCCTAACTTGGAACGCTTCAAAAGCTTATGATCTCGCGCCAAACTGGTAGACCACTACGCCTTGATGTGAGTGATTTGTTTACATACCCAAACTGCGGCTAAACAGCTGATCGCCTTCGCTTTAGTAAAGCCAGGGGCCCAACTCATCCATATTCGCAACCACGATCTGCTGGGCCATCGGCTTCATGTGCATCTTAGTGGTATCGATCTGGTATCGATGCAAAACGTACTGAACCAGAGCGCCGCGGGTCTCGATTACGAGTTGCCCATCTTCCATGCCGTAGTCGGCTTCAATGATTGCACGCTGCCCAGCTTTCAGCCTTGGGTCTGCTTCCAGGATCACTGTTGCCGGCGTCGTCCAGCCGGGATCTAGCAAGCGAGTGTGCTCTGTGACGTCGTTCATTAGCTCCGGTGTGCCGCGGAACCGACTCAACACGAAATCACGATACTCACCGTTTTTTTCGCAATACGCCCGGACATGCCAACGCATACCAGTGTGAATGAGCGTATGAGGGGCTATGAGCCGCGTTTCGCCCTCTGGCGTCCGGAAAGACGCGTACTCGCATTCTAATCTTTGGCTCTCCCGGCAGGCCTTCAGTAGCGGCCGAAGCACCTCGGGGCGTATGGATCGGTCAGGCACATCCAAAACATCTATGTGCGCATACGCCAGCGTTAAACCTTCGATGTGCGGGGCTCGCTCGTGGTTCTGGTTTAAGAGATGGAGGTAGGCGCTGGCGCTATCTTTCATGAATAGCGGCTTGAAGTGTTTGCTAGGTACATAGCCCTTGAGATGCTTGTCGTAAATCAGATTTCTCGGTGCATGCTCATCAATGTAGGTATTGATGTCCTTCGAGGCTTGCTGGCGGCTGATACCGAAACTTTGCATCAGGTGGTTCGTAGTCAACCGGCCTTCCCACCATGCGACTGTCTCGATCAACCTGTACCTCAATGCCAGATCCCAGCGCACGGATTCGATGGCTTTACCCCGCTTCATGACGACCTCCATCTGCTTGAAAAGTTTACCTGTATACGTAAACACCATAGATGTGTCGTCTACATCTACATATCGTTATTGCCCAGAGCAAGCATCGATGGAATCGAATTGGTGCTTATTTTTGGCAACTGCCGAGCGAGAAATCGGCTGTACTGCCTTAGGGTTTAAGCCAAAGAGGCGTCCGATGTCACAATTAATCAAAATCGTCCTGATCGATTCGCTTTGTGCGGGAGCCAAAGCAGAGCTCGTTATGGAAGGAAACACCAGCGTCACCGGTGAAAATGGCATCGGGAAGTCATCGTTCATCAAATTGATCCCTGTGTTCTACGGCGCATCTCCTGGACGCTTGGTGAAAGCGAGCACCAACCGTGAGAGCTTTGCGAACTGGTATCTGCCACGGGCATCGAGCTTTATCGTTTTTGAGTATCTCAATTATGCCGGCGACGCGCGCTGCGCGATCATGCACCGTAGCGGGGAAGGTTACTCGTACCGTTTGGTTTCAAGCGCCTGGGGCCCTGAGCTCCTGTACCGTGATTACGAAGCAGGCCAGTTGGTGTTGCCAAGTGATCTACACGGTCGTCTTACACAGCTGGGTATCTCATGCTCCCCTGAGCTTCAGCCGTATCACTACCGGCAAATCATCCAATTTAACAGCGGCACAGCTCATCTCGAGAAAGTCACCGACGCCGGCAAGCGTAAGCTAATCGTGAGCCTCCGTTCGGGTTTCTCGCTGGCACCGAAGCGGAAGGATTTCAATGGAATCGATTTGGTAACGCTGGCGCTCATAGAGAGCGGTGGTACCTTCGATACCATGAAAGCGACCATGGCCGAAATTCTTCAACAAGACAACGCCGATCCAAGTCGCACTCTGTTGATGCTCAACGCACAAACCTTCAGGAGTGTTGTTGACAACCGTGCTGGCTATCTATTGATGGATTCGCTCAAGCCAGACATCTTTGAACTGAACCTCCAGTCCCATGAGTTTCGCGCCGTCGTACGGCAAATGGGGACACAAAAGCGCCGCGTTTTGATGCTGGATGAAAAGCTGAGAGAACGTCAGAACATCCGAGCCGCAGCCTTGGCTGAGCTACATAGCGAAGACGATCAGTTACAAAAGCTGAATAGAGAGCGAATGGGTGACCTGAATGGTCAAAAGGGTGTAGCGACTGCCAATGTGGCGGAGGAGGACACCTGGCTCCGGAAATTCGAACAAAAGCTTGTCGATTACCAGAACAATCGTACTCAGGAGCTTTCCGAGGAATTTGATCAGCTTCCCGAGATACGAGACCAGTTGCACGTTAAACAGGAGCATCAGATCAAGTTAAACCGCCAAGGGGCGGACATCCGCAATGTCTATCAGGAGCTCGAAGCTGCAGCGAAACAGGTCGCCGCAGACGGCAAAGGTGCTGCGTTCTCTAAGTACAAAGCGGCTTCACAAGTCATCCAGCAGCGACGGAACGAGCTAGCTGCTAACCAGCAAAAGCAGCTTGATGAAACACAAACTGCTCACGAAGGCGAGCTCACCGAATATTTGCAGGTACAGCTGCAAGCAACGGCCACGCACGCTCGCGAGGTTTCATACTCCGAGCAGCTTAGAACCCTTAGCGCACTTCCAGCAGCGCAGCGCCTGGTGGATGAGTCTCAAGGTCGCATCAATGAGCAGATACTCGTTGTTGCCGAACTCCAAAAACACCTGAATGCTATCTCCGCAGAGGTCGACGGTTTGTCGCAGGAACGGCAGGCACGAGGCGCGGAGTACAGCGGTTTACACTTGAGGAAGAACGCCCAAGTTGAGAGGCGGGATAGCCTCAAGCAACAGATTAATGCTGGCGCTGAAACACTGCTTGGTTTCCTACGACGCCATCACCCTACTTGGACAGAAAATATTGCTCGACTCATCCCAGTCGAGACGCTGATGCGTACGGACTTGAACCCTGCATTCCTAGAGGAGGTTCAGCAAAATCTCTATGGCGTTGAGATCAACCTTGAGGTGCTCCCTCAGGCAGCGGTTGCAAGTACTCACGCTCTTGAAACCGAGATTGCTTCATTGACTGCTCAGATCCAGGCGCTAAGCGCGGATATGGAGGTAATGGAGAAACAGCAGCGTGGAGTGGAAGATCGGCTACGACAAGCGGGCGCTCGGGCATCAGCAACTCAAAAAGACCTGAGCAATGCATGCCTGGATTTGGAAATACTGAAAAGCGATCACACAGGACTGATTGACCGTGCCCGCGAGGAGGTGGCTCAAGAAACTGAAACTCAAACAGCGCGCGTTTCGGAAGCCGCATCTCGGCTCGAAGAACTCACCATTCAGCAAGAAAACTTGAAGAAACGGCACAAGCGCGAGATCAGCGATATACAAGCCGCGGGCGAAAGTTCGCTCTCGCAGCTGGATCAGGAGCTGGCTCAAGTTGATCGAGACCAAGAAATCACTGAAAAACGCATCGATGCAACGCTAGCGTCATCACTTCACAACGCCAAAATAGATATGGAAGCTCAGCTTGTGTCCGCCGGAGTAGATGACACAGCGAGCAAACGGCTCAGCTTAGAAATTGCCGATTTGGAAAAGAGGGTGAAAAGCCTTCGGGATCAGGAGTCGCTGATCGATAGTTACCGGCTTTGGGTTAAAGAAACAGTACCTGCGGTACCTGATCGGAAAGCCGCTTTAGCTCGTGCCAATGCCGATCTTGATCGTATCAACCGTGCCGTCGATCAGTGGCAACTGGAGTTACAGGCTTCGCAAAGGGCGATCGTTGAGCGCAGAAAAGTATTGGTCACTCAGGGGCATGAAGATGACCTGGAACTCAACGCAGTGGCACGCGTCCTTCGGGAACTTAGTCAAATCGACGCAGCCGCGGAAGCTCACCTCGCCTCAACGTTGAAGGCATCAGACATCGAGGATGAGGTCGGCAAACTCCGTCGCCGTCGAACGGAATGTCACCGCAAGGGCACAGATCTATATCGTGAGATTCACAAGCGTTTCCAGAGGGATCGTTTGGTGCACACGCCACAGGGCGCAGCGATAGAACAAATCATGAATCATGCTGCGAATGCTACCTATGAGCTCGAACTCGCATGGTTGGAAGCCGCCCCAAATCTGCAGGAATACATTGAGATTTCTCATCCTGATCAAAAAACGAAGCTGATCATCCAAGCCAAAAACCTGTCAGACGAACTATGTGACAACCGCTCTAAGCTCCAGCAATTGCACCGAAGTATCCTGAAACTAGGCCGTGACGCGACGGTAAAAGCGAGCGAGGTTCTCAGCTCTTTTGCGCAGATTCGTCAATTCGAATTCAAGGTCTCATCACGAATCCATGAAATGTCGTTCTGGGATGACCTTACTAACTACGAACAGCAGTACAAGCGATGGAGCGGGATGGGGGGTGAGTACCTTCCAACTGATGGCTTCATGGAAGCACTCCGAACCATCGAACGCCAGATTGAAGATGGCGCCTTCACATCCAACCTGTCGGACTGTTTCGACGTGTCTGTCACGTGCAATGACCAGGGTAGGGTGAAGGTAGCGACAAACAACGCCGAGCTCATTCATCTGAGCAGTACCGGCCTGACAAAGATCATCGTCGCCATGATCTACGTCTCGCTATTCGAACTGCTACGGAATGAGGCAGATTTCCAGATGTCGATCCCGATCGACGAGGCCCTCGAGCTCTCACCTGAAAACTACGTTGCGCTGGTCAGCTACTTCAATGAACGTGGACTCTCCATGCTGGCCTGCTTCCCAGGAGGTGCACCTGAGCTTCTTCGGCAATTCAACAACCGTTACAGCCTGGAGCGCAGGGCAGACACCGATTCAATTGTGGTGAAGGAATACGGGATTGAAGAGATGGATGAGCTTGATGACCTGAATGATGCACTTGGAAATGATGGCGGGGAGGGTGCACTGTGAGCCCTTTGAGAGATGTCCTGAACAAGCTTCTTTCTGGCTGCTTCATCTGCCAGTACGCCTACCCCGAACTGCATCGGCAGTTGCGCAATGCAGAGTTTGCCGAAGGTGTCGAGAACGCGCTGGCGCCGTTAGGGCGGAAATTGGCGACACTCGGCGAACCCGAGGCCCCCGACACGTATTTCGCACGGTTCATTGACTTTTCTGAGCCGGTTGATCGTGATGCGGCCACCGCACAATTGGTCGAGCTGCGCGATCAGATACGTCCATGTCTCGATTTCATCCGTTTGATCAATCGTGCGGGGCGCAGTGAGACCTGTTTGGCCCCGGGAGACACTATCTCCTACGCCGACATGCTCGATTCAATCGAGAACCACCCGACCTACCGTACGCAGCTTTGGGACTTGAGCGGGTACGACTTTTTCAGCAAGTCCAAGAGCGGCAAGGACAACAATGATCGGCTGAAGTTGGTGCTACGTGCATTGGCTGACGCTGGCTATATAGTGAAGCGCAACAGCGAGTCTGCCAACTACGTAGCCACAGGCAAAATGGGCTACGTGCATACCATCCTGGCATGGATAGCTGAATACAATTCGCTCAGTCTGGACGTCAGTACGAGTGAACCGCATGACGGTGAGCACCAAGGAGGGCTCAACTTGTGAAGGAGGCAGACTGGATCGAGTTGGGAGATTCCCTCGCGCGAAATGCGACCTTTATCGAAGCATTGTCGATTGCAGACGAAGAAGGGATCGCACTGCCTGAGCGAAGGACAAAAGGCATTTCCTACCTGATGTCCAAAGGGTTAATCGAAGAAGATGATGAGCTCTATTATCTCAGTGGCCTGCTTTTAGATGTAGGTGCGCAGATTTCACTTCAGGGATTCGAGCGAGCGGCTCCTGACTTGCAGGAATCCCTCATTGCCATTGAGCAGCACTGTGAGGCATACCATGAAGCCAAGGCATCTGACTCTTCCAGTGAAGCTGAGCGGCACCTGAAGCGTTTGACGCACAGCTGCCGCCAAGTCACCAACCATCTCCGGAACGAGCAAGCCCAGACGCGCGCGTTCATTGAGGGCGGTTACGGCTTCTCACCCCGACTCAAAGACCGGTTACGGGACATCAACAATGCAATTGGCCGCCTCAAGCGCCTGCACGAGAAGCTCGGGTTGTTCACTCATGTTGGCTTATCCAGCTTGACCAATAGCGATCGAGCGCTGCGGCGCATACTTCTGGATAGCCTCCTCGGTGCCGTGTCACGGAATCGTTTAGCTCTAGATGAAATGATCGGGCGTCTTGACCGGCTAAGTCTGGCGGTGCGCAAGCGCAACCATATGCGCCAGGTTGCTCACGCTGTCGATGTGTTCCTCCAGGCAGGAAACCCTATCGACTTGGAGCCTCTTTTTGACAGGAAGGATGCCGCTTCCTGGGTTCCAGCAGCTAAGATCGACTTGGCTGGTAGCGTCTATTGTGATGTCGATGCAGGTGAGAGCTTGGAGGCGCTTGAGCTACTGATTGCATCGCTTCCACCACCGAAAGCCCGACGGGCGGAGGAGCCGCCGAAGCCACGTGAATCGAAGTCCGTAGTTCCCAAAGACGAGCCGCCCAAGGTACTGGAAAAACCATTTGCTCGTGATCACCTCATGCACATGCTCCAGAGCCTGAACGAAACCAAACAACCTCAATCGGCCGTGGCGTATTGGGGGGAGCATGGGGATCCCGAGGTTTCCATGAGCATATGGCTCTATGCTCTTGATGGCTACGTACGACTACAGTCCGCGGTTAGCAAGGTACGACACAAACCGCTTAACTATCGGATAGTTCCGGTTTACGCGCCCTACCTTCGCGTGTCCGCAAACCGACGAGTCCTTGATTTGACTCTTGAGAGAGCGGGGCGGCTATGAGTATCTTTGGCAACATGAGAGCGATCAAACCCGTAGTAATCGCGATCCGACAAGACGCCAGGAAAGTTCAGATCAACGCTACCTGGTCACGGCTCAATAACGATTACAAAATTGGCAAGAAGCTTGGTAACAACTATCTGTCGCTGACCGAGGCCGATCTCCAAACCGTCCGTATGATGCTGAAGAAAGAAGCAGGCATGGATGCGTTGAATGTCAGCCTCGAAGATCTAGAAGGCGATCGCCTGGCCGTCGCGAAAAAATCACGCAATGAGAAGCTAGCTCGCTTTAAGACCGGAGACCGAATAGTCATGGTTGCCTCGGTCTCTGGCCAACTGCAACTGGCTTCCGGAGTGTACAGCCACCCAGTTGGCGGAAGCCTCAGCGTTCCGGCAAAAGAGCTCCATGGTCTTGATACCGTGATCTTGGTGGAGAACCAGGCTGTCATGTACGCGGTTCACGAGTACCGTTGGCCAAACGAGGTGAAGCACCTGCCCATGCTTTTCCGCGGAAGCCCACAAATCACCCCGGCGGCTGTTACTAAGGCCTTGTCCGGGGTTAAGCAGGTCATATGCTTCCCCGATTACGACCCTCAAGGCTGGATGAATACCCTCACTGCTAGGGCCCACGGAATTGTGGTGCCGTCGATGAGCGCAATTGAAAGTATCGTTTTCGAGGAATGGGACAAGCCCCTGGACTACGCAAAGCAACACGTTGCCCGAGGATGGTTGGGGGGGGTGGATTTACCCCGTGTGCAAGATATGCTGAGGAGGGAGCTGGCTCTTTCGCAGGAGTCCATGGCGGGGATGGAGTTGGAGTTATTAGCGCTTGAGTCACCAGGAGGCTTGAGCAGCTCACTGCCACGGTTGACTTCCATGTCAGATTCAGTTGATTCATCCACCGAATAATTTAGGCATGGATTCCCTTAGAGGAGGACAGTGGTTACTGGCTGGTCGGAGTATTTGAGTGAATGTGGTGTCGGCGCCATTCATCCACGGTCGTAATAATGAGTAGGTCGCGCTCTGTGGATTTGGTGTCGATCTGTTCACCATCTACCAGTGCTTGAGCATACCCCTCCGCCCGGGCCGCAGCTTTGTCAAACTCAGCAAGGGAGGTGGATGATTCGATGTAATCGATCAGTCTCTCCCACGATCTCCGCTGGCGATTGCCTTGGGTCGTCTTGGAAAACGAAATAGCGCTCTGCAGGCACTGGATGAATTCAATCGTCGATAGGCTCAATGCTGGTTTCTCATTGTGTACATACAAATGAAAAACGGATGGTTTTGAAAAACCTTGAGCGCGATCAAAGAATTTTTTTGCAATCGCGGGATGTGACCGGGTATGCACCATTACGCTACGAGGATCGGAGTAGGCTCGCTCTGGCGTTCATTGAATTATCGACGTGATGACGTCGCGGATTTGGAGTTCATGACCGCATGAGCACTCTTAGTGCCCCCTAAAAGGGACATTAACCTCGCTTTTGCCACTTAATGACCCACTCTGGGGTCATTACCGATGCCGCTGTTTGCGTTCAATAGAGTGGCGGCTCAATCCCGAAAGTCTTCAGATGGTTAAGCAGGTCACTCCCGCGTTGTGAGTAACCTGCCGCATAGCTTCGTTCGGTTATTTCTTTCTAGGCTTTCCAGCGTCATCACGCTTATCGCGAACTTGGCCGTCTTGATTCCGCGAGCGAGGCTGGACACCACCGCCTGGCTTCGGGACAGTTACATTCGGATTCAAGGGTCGTCTGTCAGTCATGCTGTCGTCCTTGTATGAAACCTGAGCATTGTTGAGTTGGCTCAACCACGAACGCACATGCCCCTAGGCGATCTCAGCGTTGATGGCGCCGAAATCCAGCGTAGCAGAGAGTTTCCTTTGACGACGTCACCAAATCGCCATGTCCAGAGAACCTTCAGAGGGCGGGCTAAACATTGCGTGTAGTCTGTCCTCTTGGGTGGCAGCAGAATCTTTTCCAGAACGCCTCAAATGTCCTGCAATTTGCGAAGACGCCCCAAGTAGAGCCTTGATTGAGCAAGAGAGGTTGATAGGCGCGCTGCTCGCTTTTGCCCCCCCTGATTGGAAGTATCCCCGCTAATCGTGCAAGCAGAGCGCGCAGACCAGGAGGTCGAAGGGCATGAGGATGGAAGCCCGGAGGGCCAAGACCCGGCGATAGACGGGGCTTGGTTTACGACAGCCGTCCCGACAGGGCATCCCCCAACAATCGAACATCGGAAGCTTATCGAGCCGCGCGTTGATCGGGCACGCGAGTCATTACGCCCATGGTGCAAAGATCATACGTTTTACGTAATTCCACCTCGTCTCCAGAAGACACATGGGACTGGGTAAAGATCGTAGAGAGAAACCGCCGGCGCTCGACATTGCCAACTTCAGACCAAACCCTCGGAAGCCCTAGAGCATCGGGAACGGCTAGACGATCCAGAAAATATTCCTCAAGGCTATGCAGCCGTTGCTGACCATCGAGGAGGATCTCACTGTTCTCCACAAGAGCCATGCCCCCACCAGAAGAACCGCACCACTCGTTGATGAGATAGCTCCCTAAATCGGCCCCTGACCAGGCAGCAGTAATGAACCGAACCTTCTGGCCTACGTTCCACACCAGAGGCCGCTGCCAGGATGTAACAGGTATACCCATGACGAAGCGTGCAGCCCATGGATAACAATCTAGAGCACTAGATGGATCCGCTTGGTATTTCTCTAGTCGGCAAGCCAGCACATCAATCGGATACTGTTGAGTCGAAGTAGCTAGAACTCGCTGAGGCATTTGGATCGTAAGGTCTGAAATTTCGTCATCGACATAACGCAGAAACTGGTGGGACATGGATTTCCTTTAGGGGGAGCAGCAGTACAGGCTGGCCGGAATATTTGAGCAAATGTGGTATCGGCGCCATTCACCCACCACCGCAATAGGTCGAGTAGTGGATTTGATTTCGACCTTTTTACAGGTGCTTAAGCATACAGACCGCCCGAGCTAGGCCACAGACGAACCCGGAAATGAGGCGTATGGCCCTTGCTAAATGGTCAGTCATTTTTAGGCACACCGCTGGAGATTGCCTCAGATCGTCTCGAAAACGAAACGCCTTGGGCATTTCAGATGTCATGTTGTAGTCTGTATCAGACCCAGCGCTTAGCACACCCATGTGGGACATCAGCCATGATCACAACCTTCAGCTGTAGCCAAGCTCGCCGGCGATTCCGTCGCCTGTCTGCGCTGGTCGCGCAAGGCCATAGTTTCATAATCACTAAACATGGCCGAGAAATGTGCCGGCTAATGGCTGCAGAGGCGAAGGGGTAAGGGGAGTGCTTGTGTGAGACGCAAGTGGCGGTGCCTTGAGTAACTATGCGATTTGAATGGCTGGTAACGTGCTTTTTGCTCAGTAACGCTGCTTACGTTACAACGAGAAAGTTACGTTACAGTTCGCCTGAGCGAGTCCATGAAGCGAGCGGAGCGCGCAGGCCAACGGCCGGAGGCGTGAGGATGGAGGCGTGAGGATGGAAGCCCGCAGGGCCAAGACCGGCGTCTGCGCCAGGGCTTGGTTTACGACAGCCATCCCCCGACAGGGGCACGCGAAAAACCATCGTTGTTTTGTGTCATCTTTTAGGTGTTAGCCTGGATTTGGTAGCGTACAGAAGTTTGTGAATCCAAGATAAAAAAATTGTGCTACTCCGCTAAAGTTTTTAGTCAAAGCGTCCGTTGTTATTTAAAACAAATGATGACGGTGAAATCTTGTGGATAAATGTAGCATGCAGTCGGTAGCATATTTCGCGAAGCGCGAACTCACTTGCTGGCGAGATCGTGAGTATAACGACCAATATGATTGCCTGGTGTCTACTCAGGGCGATTACGGCGTCTCTATTAAATTAGACGTAGCCTCTATCAGGTTTTCTGACTATGTCGCACAAGAAATCGCACGTTGCATCTATGACGCCGTCTTGGTGACCGTTGGAAATAGGGCAAAATTTGTACCTACGCCTGCACCACGTGACTGTGTGCTGCAAAGAAAATACCGAAAGGGAATATCCGACTGGCATTACACTGCTGATGGAGAGTTCAGCTGTCGCGAGGCGGACGAAGAAACCCATTTCAGTGAACTGCAAGCTGATAGCGACACTACAGAAGGTAGCGTGGGCGTGCACACGATCGATGGTGGTGGAATAGAGTTGGTTTTCGACTTTATGAGCTATTCGTTCAGCATGCTTGACGCAGTCTGGCTTGTTAACACGCTCATGGAAGCGACGGGGGGTGAACCCCTCGATGTATTAGAAACAACATGCATGATTTGCAGGCCACAAGGAGTTCCAATCCAGCGATAGTCCAGGAGGGCGGGCTCGAATCGTCTTGGGTGTTCTCGAACCACCATTCATTTGGTTCGATCTGTCGGTTTCGCAACGCTCGAGAATGTCTAAAGGTGGTTCAAATAAGGCGAAGTAGTTCCTCGAGCTGCCGATGCTCTTGCGCAGATAAAAGCTCAATGGGATCTGGGGCATGTCGTGAACAGAACTCGTATTTTCGGCCATCCGGGCTATAGCAGCTATCGCAGTAGTCGAGCGCACCGCAATCATTGAAAAATGTGACCACCCAACCGTCCACTTCAACGGTCATAAGACCGCAGTAAATTTCGTTCCAACTAGACGTAGTGACTCGGCGCATTGTTCGCGAAGCCATGGAGGCATCGCGTAGCACTTGGTAAACCTCTCGAGCGGTGAGCATTTTTGCATCCGGCACGGCATTCTCTCTGTTTGGTGGAGCTGACACTATGTGACGAGTAGCAACCATGGGGTGTTGCTGATGCTGCTCAAACCTAGAATACCAAGCTTGGTAGCTCGGGGTGAGATAGCCACTTACTCGACAAAACGCTTTAGCTCAAGGCGCGCCTTGATGATCTTTTCTTGAATTTCCATAGGGTCAATGGACATGCCACCACCCGCAGTGACGGCGAGGGTCTTGAGGTTGTTGACCGCATTGATAAAGGCCTTATCTCTGTTTTTCTCCCGCTCCGAACGATCATCAGTAAACCATGGCATAGCGTTACTCCTTCCTGTCTATCCTGCCTTCATATTCGGTAGCTTAGGCGTCAATCAATGAGTGTTTGATCACCGGAAATCCTTTTACTCTCAATGGCGGGCGCTTGCTGGGCCGCGCGCAAAGCAATTCCGCCGAATGACACACTAGCATTCACATAGCGCAATGCGGACTTCATGTCCTTCCAGCCCACATAACCCATCAAGCCCTTGATGTCCCAACCGTTCGCAGAGGCCCAAGTCGCAAATCCTCGCCGCATCGAGTGGCTGCTATACAGCTCCGCTGACAATCCTGCCTCTTTGAAAATGCGGCGCAGCACGGGGATCAGGCTATGCGGCTGCATGGCTTTGCCTGACAGATTGCCCCAGCGATCAATCCGCTGGAACACAGGCCCTTTCGTGATCCCGGCAACTGTTATCCAGTTGATGTAGGCCTCCACTGGGCAGAGCATGGCGAGCGCCGGCGTCTGGAACGTAGTTCCTTCATGCTGGCAGCAGCACGTGTACGTATGGGCGACACACTCAACGGCATGGTGCAAACGCTGCTGGATCAGCTTATGGAGGAGGGCCAGGAAGTAATCTCCCAGGCGACCGCAGCTTTTGACCTGCAGCGGGCCGCGCTCGAAAACCAGATCATCGAGCTCAGATCGGAGTTGGCTTCCGCCCAACGTAATTCGGCCACCCAACAGGCCGCGATAGAGACGCAGAACACTGAACTTGCGACCACCCAGTCCTCACTCCAGACTGAGCTCACCCGTAACGCGGGCCTCAGTCAGCGCTGTACCGACCTTGAGTCTCTGGTTGCTGAAAAGGACAAGCACATCCAATCGCTGGAGGAAAAGCACGTCCAGGCGCTGGAGCGCTCGAGCACTATCGGGAGGCGGCGAAGGAACAGCGAGATCAGGATCAACGCAAGCACGAGTCTCAACTGCATGAGATGCAAGTTGAGCAGCGCAAGCTGCGGGAGACCATCGCCGTGAAACAGGACGATTTGACGCGACTGAATCGTGACAATGAACGCCTGCTCGGTGAGGTCAGGCAGCAAACTAAAGCTCTGCATACTCAGGAGTCCTTGGTTCAGTCTCTCAACACTCAAATTGAGACCCTACGCCAGGGTGAGGCCAAGTCCGTTGGGGTGGCTGAGCACCTCATGGAGCAGATTTCAGCTTTGCGCGAGGAGGTCAAGGCATTCCACAGGGCAACAGCTATAGCCGATCTGCGTGAGCAAGAGACCGTGGCGCTGGTAGCGTCGCTTCAGAAAGAGAATGAGCAATTGCGGCAGGCTGAGATTGATGAACCAGGCCTGGAGGAGGGTGGCTATGCCTCCTCAGATGTAGAGGATCAGCAATTTCCAGGGCGCACAAAGCCTTCGACCCACCCCTAGGAGATGAAGCATGGATCAGATCACCGGAATTCCACGTAGCAATGATGATGGCGCGTTAGCTTGGCGACTCGCACATGAGCGCCTATCCCAAATGCTCATGGAAAAGGTTGATTCCTTTTGCCATCTAGCTCCGATTTTGAAGCTGGATGGCGCCATCAGAATGTATCAACGACTGGACTGCCCGTCCCATCGGCATATCGACGAATCGGAAGAGGTTGAGGGAGTTATGATACCCCTCACCTCGATCAGTCCAGTGCTTCCTTCAGCACTAATGCAGCCCCTTTGGCCAATCCACCTATCGATACCTGACCTTTGGGCGTCCATGGAAGGGTTTTGGTGGGATTGATGTAGATGCGCAGCTCAGTCTCATATCCCTCTTCCAACCCCGAAATGATCACTAAATAGAATTTAGTTTTGCTCTCTTCTGCACGGCGGAACTCGGTCTCAGTGAGAGTTATTTCCGCCGGGGCACCGCGGGCGAATGACTTCATCTCAATGAACGTGGCCTTATCCAGAGCTCCGTCGGCGCCGATCCCTCGGTAGGCCTGCAGGTCGACCAGAACAACATCATCCCGCTGCAGCGAAGCTTCGAGGTAAGCCCAAGCCTTGCGCTGCAATTCTGCGGAAGAATATTGCTTGTATGCGCTTTCCGGCACAGAGTTCGAAGATGACCGCTTAGGCGTGAGCGGCTGGTTTATTAGCGGGCCAGTCTTGCGCGGCTGCGGCCCCTTAAAAGTCAGATCGCTTCCGTCGACTACCTCAACAGTAAACTGGAACTCAGGAGGCAGCTCTTTCAGCTTGCGTGTCTGGACGGTACGTTCAGGATTGTCTGCGCTGACCGTCGCCCCAGCATCTCGCTTGATTACTCGTTTGCGATTACTTCCACCCAATCGTTCCTGTTCGGCGATCAACGCATCAAGACTGGTTTCCACCGTTTCAGTAGCGAGACTGATGTCTGGGATGTACTCGCAGTCTTCGCTGGTAGCCCAGGCGGACACCCATGCGAGTGCGATTTCTCGAGTACACGTGCCATCGCCCAGACCTGCAATGGCGATGCCGCCATACTCGCTCCTACCGATAAATTTCTCGTCATCGAAATGCACAGAAAGAGCAGGTAGATCGGAGTAGGCGTGAAGCTGCATTGGGATTTGCCGCAAACCTCTGGGTGCTGCATTGACGATCAGCTGTCCCGGCAGATGCAGATTTATGCTGGCGTTGTCGAGCCGAGTCCATGGCTCCATTGCCTTGTACGAGCGTTCATCATTTCTCGCAAGGTCAGCCTTGAGCATGCGAAGTGCGGTGTGAAAACAAAAGTGCAGCTCGTCGGTAGTCGCGTTCGTTCTCACAGGAGCGGCTGCAGCGAATGGAAGCCTCTCCAGACCTGCGGCGTTAACGAATCGGGGAATGGTGTCAGCCGCGCAGGGTGGCACCCACAAGGCGATCTTGTCGGACTTGAGACTTGAGTAGTGCGAATAATACAGTGGGCGCTTCGTCGTCCAGGTACCGCCTGAGCGCAAAGGCAGGAGGCTCAGGCTTCGTCGATCCGCGGCAGTCGCCTTGTCCAGATGCCTATCCATGTGCCTATAGATGTCGAGCAACAATGCATCGTGCTCAGGCTCATACGCTGTTTTAGCTAGGCACTCCAGCTCTCTTATACAGCTTTTCAAGTCAGGCTGACTGATGCCCAGCGCGTTCCACAAAGGGGTGAGGCTGCGGTCATACAGAACGAAAGGTTGCCTGCCATGAAAGATGTCTTTGCCGGCAAAGACAGCTCGCATACTGAACCATTCCTTGCTGCCTTTGGAAGTGGTAACGCACGGGGCAATGAGCCCTTTGTACGATCGCGCAATGCCGAATTTTCCACGCAAACTCAAGGCTTGCATGTCGCCGATCATCGTTTCAGGAGCAACGGCAGAGGTGCTTTGGGGGCAATGGCCAGCCAGAGCCTTGTATAACCTCATTAGACTGAGGTCGTCAGATGACGACGTTTGCCGAGCACGCTCAAGGGCCGCCACTAGCTGTGAAACGGGCGGATTAACACGCATCCCCAGCGCGCGAGCAAATTCGCTGTTGGCGTCTGCTTCTGTCAAGCCGCTGGCGAAATCCGTGTGATGGTCGTACATCGCGAGCGTGACCTTCGTCTCGACAATGAGGCTGGTAGGTTTACAAGGTGTACCTACATAGTTCGGATACCACGCATTGTCAATTAACCTCGCGAGCCACGTGGTAGGTACCGGTGAGCTATCGCTTCTGCCACTTTCTCGGTAGGCAAAGGTTCTGCTGTAGGGTTCGAAGGAGGCCCAGTCGCTATCTATACATCGGAACACCGCTATCGCTCTCTCAACCGCTGAGGGGGCGGAAGCTCCCAAGGTCGTACGAGATTTTCGACCCTTGCGCGATACCGGCAGGGGCGGGCTCTGTCGAATGTTACGGATGACGGCATCAAGATCGGGCGAGACGAAATCTCGTCGTAACCCTCCGCGTGCTCGGCCCAGGTAGCGGCGAGCTGCAAACTGAGAGGGAAGCACAATGTGCGCGGAGTCGGTGTTGGCCTCGACAAGGCGAGGTGAAATCTCAGCGCCGAGCAATGAGAGAAAACGCTTCACGCCTCGCTTCCGACTTGTGGTAACAACCTCACTTTGAGTGGTTCGTTGGTCTGCTCTGCTGATTTTAAAAATCTCGGCATAGTTCGCCGATGCCCAAAGCAGCTCCGGCGTATTGCCTGCTGCTTTCGACCAGGCGTCTTGCGAGTCGGCGATGGATGCCGGAAGGTACAAGCTGGTGGGCGAGGCAAGCACCTTCGTTGTCGTTATTCGACCATCCTCGAGCGCGACATAGTTAAACGCGTCAATTAGCAGGGCCGCTCCAACCTCACGGCCCAAGTCGGTGTTCTTTGTGTCGACGTGCTCAAACAGATCACGCAGATCCAGAAGATCTTGTTTGTCTACTGCGATAGGGTCTTCCGCGAAGCGTCTGGCGAATGCCTCAAGGACATCCTGCGCGGCTACCTCTGTCTTGAAGTTGGCGCTCTCTGATAACCATTCAACAAGTGGTACATAAGGCGTAGAGAGCAGAAGAGGGTGGACAACATGCGTCAGCTGATGGCGAGCGGCGAGGTCAATCGAGGGAGGCTGGCCTGTTAGCCAGGAATCGGCTTCGTCGTCGCATCTAGCCTCGGTTCGCTGGCCGCTTGCAAGCGGCACCCATTTGGTGTCGAGCAGCGGATAGTCATCATCCAGATCGAGACACCTCATGGCCATGTCCAAGAACCATGCTGGAGGCTTTCCCTCGAATCCATCGTGGTCACAGTGTTCGAATACATCCCCGAGCTCTAACGCATGTGAGACAGATAGGGCTTCCAAAACCACCCGCCAACGCCCGCTATCATCTCGCATCCACTCGGGCAGCATTGGCCTCCCGCTCACCGCGAGGTGGTCGGCTTCCGTAAGCATCCCGTCGATCGACACGTCGCAGTACGAAATCTGGCTCAAAGCGTAGCGACCATCGATCAGGGTCGAGCAAGCTTTGAAGGCATCTATCGCTTTGGCCCATTGTTCACTGAACAATTTGTTGAGCCATTCGGAACTGCTGTCTGTCTTGGCCCCAACTGGGACTGCTAACCAAGCCAGCGTATTGCGTTGCTGCGCCAAGTGGATGGCCAGCTCACCGAGAAACTGCCCCGACGCTTCCGTCAGCCACTGATTCCAACCGCCATGGATCATGTCCTCTCGGGAAGTAGACGGGTCGAACTGAGCGTCCAGGGAGAATGCAGCATTGGTGTGAATCTTGGTGGGCAGCGCTACATGGAGCCGTCCTCGAGCATTACCCTCTACCGGCATCGCAATACCTATTGGGGTGTAATCGCCTGTCGCTTTTGCAGCGCGTGCTTTCCCGGCTGGAACCTTTACTTCACAAACGAAGCGCTCCCAAAGAGCGTTGTCCACCAAGAAGGTCGAGTGGGTGACACGGCTCTGGTGCTTGGCTAACGTCAGGTTAAAGTGGCAACTGGGTTGAGTCTGCTGGATCGCCAAATGCTTTAGTGAAACGCGCTTGTCCAAGTCGAGTAAGGTAATGGCGCGTACGTTGTCCAGGAAGATCAGGTCGCTGGGGGCCCATTCATCAAACCAAGCCTCCAGGGAATCAAGGTCATAGTCCGGATAGAGATCGACGCTGACCATTGTCTGGTTGGCGTGGGGGTCGTAAAAATCGTCAATAGGAACGGCTTCTTCCACCATTGCCACATGGTCATCGCGTGAGCCGAAATGGAAGGGCGCGCTGTGGACTGTAAGATTTTCGCCCAGTTGGGTGAGGGTCTTTAGGCCGATGCCAAACCGTCCCTTCAACTCCGCCGATTTCTGCTTGGTGGAATAGAATGGGTAGATCATCGGCAGCACGTGGGGCAACTCAACAGGCAATCCGTTGTGAACGATGACCAACTGTTTGTTGCCCTGGACGGTCTGCACAGCAAACTGCACGGAGGTGGCATTCAGATCATCAGCGTTCTGGATAACCTCACGAAGCCCTTGGTAAGGGTCGGTGTTCAACCGTTTGGCGCCCTGATTTCCCCCTTTGAGGAGCGTGCTCAGAATCTCGGGCTGCTCACGCTGAAGTTTGACAAACTCGGTGAGCGCCGCGTTTGCATACTCTTTGCTACGCAGCGTTGGCTCGTTAAACGTGGAGGCTGAGTTAAAGCAGGCTGTAGCGTGTAAGCGTCCGAGTTGCTCGTCCATGATGAACCACCCCATGCAGGCATTTTGAGATCAGCCGATCATAGACGGGCTATGGGTCGAGTGATATGCCTGCTACAGGAAATAGAGCTTCCGAGAGGTAAAAGGCCTGTCCAGTCGTACCGATAAAATCTTATTGGACGCGCGCACAGGGGGCCAGTACTACAGAAAACGGATCTTCCAAGGATCGGGATATCGGTGTCGCGGATGAGCCAACAGCCTATCTGGTGAGACTCTTGCGGTAGTTCAGCAAGCTGCTGCAAGTCGATATGGCATTCACTCAAAGGGGCTCCATTATCGAGTCGCTCAAGACATCCAGGCGTCGCAACATCTCCGAGGCGGTTGATCGCTCAGCATTAGCTTGAATTTGAAGCTGTGACAGAAGTGAAGCCACAGACTGCGACTCCCAGGCGGAACAAGTAGTTACCACTTTCCGGGAGAGAGATCCTGGTCAACCTTCTGATGTCTGCCAAATCCTTCTCGATACTGGTCATTCGCCTTTTCCTTGATGGGCTGCCATGTCTGGCGGAGCAGCGAAAGAAGGGGTGTACAGCAGAAAATGACGGAGTCGACAACGTACCGCTTCGCTTATAGCATCAGGCAACCCGCCCATCAAAGCGCCATATAGTACCAACTCGCCAAGGAAGTCGAACGTGATCACCAAAATCCGCATCCGTGGGTACCGCATCTACAAAGATTTCCTGCTGAAGCCCAACCCGGGTATGAACATCCTGGTCGGAGACAACGACGCCGGGAAGTCCACCTTAATGGAGGCCATCTCATTGGCGCTCAACGGGCGGATCGGTGGCAAGGGGATCCTGGAGGAGCTGAACCCTCACTGGTTTAACACCGAGGTGGTCACCGAGTTTCTGACCCTAAGAAGAACTGGAATGAAGCCGGCGCTCCCGCAGATTCTCATCGAGCTCTATTTGCAAGACACGGATGAACTACAGGGGCTGCTGGGCGCAGTGAATGCCGACGTTCCAACGAACGCTTGTCCTGGTGTCTTTCTCTCCATTTTCCCCAACGAGGAGTACAAGGACGAGCTGGATGAATGGCTCAAAAATCCTTCACCGCTACTCCCAGTTGAGTACTACACCTACGAATGGCGATCGTTCGCTGATAGCGAACTCACACGTCGGCCGCGGGCGCTCTCCGTGGCCACCATCGATTCTCGCACGGTCAAATCCGCCGCTGGCGTTGATTACCATCTCCGCCAGATCCTTAGCGACCACTTGGAGTCATCCGAGAAAGCAGAGATTTCGCTGGACTACCGCAATATCAAAGCGTCCATGACAGATGGCGCCTTAGCGCCTGTGAACAAGCGACTTTCGGGTCTAAGCGCAGCGCTCCAGGAAGAGCCCATGGCGTTGGCGATGGATCAGACATCCCGCACATCTTGGGAAAGCGTGGTCACTCCACATGTCGACGGCCTGCCATTTGCGATGGCTGGCCAGGGCCAACAGGCTGCAATCAAGATCTCACTCGCGATGAAGCGCCATTCCTCGAAGGCGAACATCGTGATGATTGAGGAGCCCGAAAATCATCTATCTCACACGAGTCTTACCACTCTACTCAATCGCATCGAAAATCTGGCGACGGAAGAGCAGCAGCTCTTCATTTCGACTCACAGCACATACGTGTTGAACCGGCTCGGCCTCGACGCATTGCTACTTCTTCACCGCAACAGCGCGTCCAAAATCACAGAACTTCATCCAGAGACAGTGAGCTATTTCCAAAGACTGCCTGGCTACGACACCCTCCGCCTAGTGCTGGCGAAAAAGGTTGTCTTGGTCGAAGGGCCGTCCGACGAAATCATCTTCGAACGCGTCTATAAGGATTGTTTCGGCGTACGCCCGATGGCCCACGGGATAGATGTCATCAGTATGCGTGGGCTGGCCCTAGCGCGATGCCTTGAGCTTTGCGCCGCGATCAACAAGCCTGTAGCTGTGATGCGCGACAACGATGGCGTTGACCCAATCGACCTACGTACTCCGGTTCTAAAGTGGCTGGACGTGAGGCGCAGAGAGCTGTTCATCGGCACCGTCGCTGACGGCACCACGCTCGAACCCCAGCTTATTACAGCGAACGGCGAGCCTCAGTTGCGCAAGATGCTTGGCATCACTGCGGCAGCAACCCTATTGACCTGGATGGCGCGCGAGAAAACAGAAGGGGCAATTCGACTGGCTGAGTCGGATGAGGTGCTCAGCCCACCTGCCTACATGAAGGCTGCGGCGGAGTTCATCCACAATGCCTAATCTACTGACCTTGGCTGTCGCTGGTGGTAGGAAAACTCAAGGACTGGTCGATCACTGCAAAGCGCTACCTACCGAACGGCGTGTGCTCGTTGTCACGTTCACTCAGACCAATCAGCAGGAACTGATCCATCGCCTCGGCTCCCAAGCCGGCGATCGCCACAACATCGAAGTTCTGGGCTGGTACACATTCTTGCTTCGCCACTTTGCAAAACCGTTCCTGCCATTCAAATTCCCAGGGGAGAGGGTAGGGGGCTTCAACTTCGACGGCCGTCCCAGCATGTTCGCGAAGGACAGGCAAAGGTTTATGGACGGTAGTAACCAGATCTACGCATGCGAACTCGGCCGTCTCGCTCGGGAGCTGATGGCGGCCACCCCCGCGTTGATACGCAGACTGGAATGTCTTTACGACGAGATCATGATCGACGAGGTGCAAGATCTCAGTAGCTATGACTGGGAAATCGTCCATGAGTTGCTTGAGTCTAGGATCGACATCCGCATGGTTGGTGACGTTCGCCAAGCGGTACTCTCGACTAACCCCAGAGGACAGAAAAACAAACAGTATGGGTATGCAGGTGCACTGGAGTGGTTTCTTGTTCGCGAAAAAGGAGGTCTGCTGAGCATTGACTACGCGACCAAGACTTACCGCTGCCGAACTGAGATTGCGACTTTCTCTGACACCATATTTGATGCGTCATGGGGCTTCCCAGAAACCACATCTGAGAACCACGTGGTGTCTGAACATGATGGCGTGTACTTGGTGCACTCAAAACATGTCGACCAATACGTCGAGCGGTACCGTCCTCAGTGCCTGCGCGGCACCATAGCTTCTGGCAAGGAATTCGCGTTGGACTTCATGAATTTCAAGGTATCGAAAGGCGCCACATTCGAGCGCGTGCTGATAGTACCAACCGCGCCGATCAAGGCATTCATTCAGAAGCAAACTTACCTGGAGTCAACGCCGGCGGCCGCCTTTTATGTTGCAGCTACGCGGGCAAAGCAAAGCCTAGCGATCATCATCGACAAACCTGGTAACTCCAAACTGCCGGTGTGGGTGCCGTAATTGAAAGGAGCAGGGCGCTCATGAGGGAAATGATCTCATGGCAGAGCGAAAGGTCATTTTCCAGTGGCCCGTTGGGTATCGATGAATACGCGGAGGCTGCTGCGAAGCGGATTCAACGCTGTGCGTAGCGTTAATTTCGCAAGAGATTTCAGAGCCTGAAGCCTCGAGCAGGGGGCTCGTATCGAGCGCCGACTTCGTTGAGAGCTCCAAGCTATGACCACCACGCAGGAACAGGCAAGCGGAGCGCGCAGGCGTGAGGATGGAAAACCGCAGTGTCAAGACGGACGCCTTGCGGGCGGCTTGATTCACGACAGCCGAGCTCGGAGAGCCACGCCCACAGGATGAGCTTTCAGGATTTTGGTATGAGGGGGCCAGGAGCTTCTGGGAGCTAGCAATATTGCACAACAAGTCATCTAACGATTTGCTGCACGTAAGCCTAATAAGAGGAGTGTTGCCTAAACCACGTATCCCAGCAGTCGCTGAGGAGGAGCAATGCCAAGGCAAGATAGCGTTCCAAATGAAGTCGTGTGGCTGATGCAGAGATTCAGCCCACGGGCAAAATAGTATAGCTAGCTCAACTAAATGACTATTTAGTTGAGCTAAAAAGGCTTACTAGAAATAACCCCGTAAAGAGTAGGGCAGGCTTGCTAGATCCTAACCACGCCACGCATCAGCTTCTGAATACAGAAAAAACTTCTGAGAGGTAGCTAACGGAAAAGTCATTCAAAAGCAGCAGACAATAAGATATACATAGTGGCTCAGTAAGTGAAAAAGTCGTATGTGGTATGATAATTAATGCCTCGTCTGTATCGTATAAGTCTAAAGTTCTCAGAGCAGGTAATCAGCGTTTTTTTTCAAAGAGAGAATCACTTTCTGACTCGGTCATCCTCTCTCTTTCATCCCCAAACGCTTAATAGAGTGCATTCGCTCTTGGTCGTGAGAGTGGTAATAAGTGTCTTGCGTAGTACTAAGGTTACTGTGGCGAAGATCCAGTTGCAGATCCTTGGCTTTGCGAAAGGGCGCATCGAAGGTCGCAGAGGTGTGTCTAAGCCAATGGGCTGACGCCGATCGCAAGCTGTTCATCTCGTACGCCTCACGATCTTCTGATTTCATTTTGGCCAGCGCATTGTCGAAGACAGATTGGACGAGGGTACGCACTTGCCGTCCAGAAAGACCCGACCTGCCATTCAGTGTCGTCAGCAGAGGAGTTCGTTCGTTTTCTGCAGGCAACTCGGGCAATCCCAAGAATACACGGTAGCGTTTCAGATGCTGATCGATGTACTCGTCCCGAACCGCAATTTTCCCAACCTTGTTTCCTTTGCCGATGACGTGATACCACCAGTTTCCCTCCGGATCCTGGCGAAAGTCTCCCATGCAGGGTTCCCAGTTGGCACGGCCAACAAGATCAGAGATGCGGAGATACATCGCGAAAAGTGTGGCCAATATGAAGAGGGTGCGTTCATGTCGCGATGGCTCAGCTTTTGCCATAGCCTCTGCTGTTTCAATGACATAGTCCCACTGCAGAGGAGTCAGTGCCCGGTTTAAGCCATCTCCTGCGAGGTTGCCCGTGTAATCCTGCCTGTTTTTAACCAATCTAAATGGGTTGAGGCTAACCAGGCCATCCTCCGCTAGAGACTCGTAGAAGGAACTGCAAACGGAAAAGATCTGGCTCATGGTTCCTTTCGATGCCGCGTAGGCTGGGATAGTGTCGGCCTGCCGGTTATCTTTCGGCTGCTTTTGGCTAAAAGGTTTCCAGTTAGGATTTGGTACTTCCGGAAACTCAACAGCGGTCTCAGCATCCTTGTTGGTGATGAAGCGACCACGTGTCACATAGCCAATCCACTCTGAAGGTGGATTTCGGCAAAATTTCAAATAGGCTTCGGCGTCTTGCCTCTTAAGCTGGAAGATTGATTTTTTTCTTACAATCAAAGCCCACAGAAGCAATCGTTCAACGTGAGTCCTATACGAGTTGAATGTTTGCTCGCTACTTTCATAGACTCGTAAAAAAGAGCGTACAGTTTGATAGCCAACAACTGCGTCTAGATCGCAATCGAAACTGCTTACAAAGTTTTTTACAAAGTTGATAGATGAACCTTCGTTTGAAAAGTCCTGATCCAAGAAGGATTCAAAAGTTTCAAATAACGGTTTTGGTTCAAGAGTCATTTTGTATCACCAATGTGAGCGAATGTAAGGACTTCCAGTTCTGACAGTTACTGGAAGTTTGCGACTCCCCCGGCGGAGCGGACAAGAGGATGCAAGGAAGAAATAATCCTAGCGCCTGAATTTTTGTCCTGCAACAGCACCTCAAGAAAAAAATATCTTCGACGAGGTTGACAGTTTTTAAACTTGCCTTAACAGAGATTAGAGAAATTAATTAATCATATATTGCCAATTTGTTTTTTAGGGGAGGCATATTTTTTATGTATTGACGCCCCAATCACTTGCGCACATTTAATTCAAAATTGACGTGGCTTGAGTCGGATACTTATTAAATATCTACTGCACACAATTGATGCTGATTTCCTTATAGTCCTCGTTCGCTGCGAAAGTGTCCGCTTTATTTTCACTTCTCGCTTTTCGTTTTTTGTCCAGATTTTTGCAAATTAGCTGGAGCCTAGAGAAACGGGCTTGAATTTGCGTGTGAGGAAGCCAGGGTTTCTGATTTTGTCTTGAATTTTACCGATTTAAAGGAAAAGGCATCCTTAGGCCCTTTCCTAGGTCGGGCGTGCCTGAGTACTCGGAAATAGCTCTCGAAGGGCAACCATTTACCCACAGCCCTTGGCATTCTTGGGCTGCAGCATGTCAGTGCAACCGCTGTATGGGATCTGTCGTACGCGTTCCCGGTACAGCCTCAGGCTGCGATTTCGAGGTTTGTGTCCCGAATAGGCCCCGCGACGCACTCGCTGGATATTGTCCAGAAATGCGCAAATCTTAATGTAGACCGCGGATTCCCTAGATTCCCGGCGTGAGGCGGCTAATTCTGAAAATCCAGAAGTGTCCAGAATGCCGAAGAATTGGTTAAAAATATTCAAACAGTCATTCGAAAATGAAATCATTGAAACTCAATGAGTTACATAAAATGTAGAGTAGCTAAAGTGTCCGTAATTCGTCGGATTACAGCCATCCATTCCTCTTGCCTCAGCGCTGCAAGCTAAGGGGTTCAAGGGCTGTAGGGATGTAGGGTTCGGTAGTGTCCGGAAATCCCGACGGTGACAGGGCAAATGAGGCTGAGGTGAATTGATTGCTTCAAAATCTGTGCGTAACCGGGCTAATCTTGAAATATCTTGTTACGTGTAATGTATATTATGTTAAATCATGTATTGCTCTATAGCTGCGCATAGGTCCTGTCCGCTTTCCTCTAGGCATTACATCTCCAGCAATCGATGACAGGCACCCAGATCAAAGCGTCAGCCCGCTACCGCTGTGGCGCATCAAAGGACTCTATAGATCTCAGAAACCACCTGCATCGTTGCGTCTTCGATCGTTCCTTCATTTCGGCATAAAACCCAGTCGTGATCTGCAATCGCTTGCTCGAACGCTTGGGTACATGCGACATGTTCTTCCAGCTTATGGATCACCGTACTGCTCAACCCACGCCGTCGTGCTGCTGCCCTTGCCCATGAAATTTCAGGATTAGTGACAACCCCGACATGCAGGTCTGGCACTCGCACGTTCCGATCAATGTTCAACTGTAGAATCTCAGCAAACGGGACTATCCGGCGAAACGCGGCATCAGACGGGTACCAGCGATCGATCAAGATGATGCTGCCTGGTGGCTGTTTAGCCAGCACGTGCTGGGAAATCCAGGTACGGCTATCAGCAAAACGCTCACAAACCTCCAACTCCAAATCCCGGGTGGGATTTCTGACGAGTTTGTTAACGAGGGTCATTGTTTCACCCCTGTAGGGATCGCTTTTTTTCTCGCAAAGTCGGATCACCTTTTTGTTGTCTGCCCTCAGTGCTTTCGTAACGGCCTCCAACAGTGTGGTTTTGCCGGCTCCCTTGGGCCCATCTAGAGAAATAAACAGCGGAGGATTCATTCTTCACATAACGATTGATATACGGTTTTTTTTGCCCGGTTCGTTCGCTGAAACCGCTTGGCGCGACTATGCGAATCGAGTGGAGGGCCCTTATGAACAGACATTGATGAACACTCTAACCTGATTTGCAGCTATTGCTGACATCACCCAGGTCATTCCAATATGGCGGAGTGCCAATGGCGATTGCTCCACCGAACCTTCCCCCCATCAGGCAAAAGCCGAATAAGTCAGTTTGACTGACGGGATTAGGAGCGACCTCGTTAGAGCGTCGCTCCGCTGAATCCAGAAACGCTTACGTCTTCTTCAATGAAATCGCCAGGCCAACCGCGAGCATCGGCAGCGCGGTGGTGAACTCCGCCCCGGCATTACGCAGGCCAGCGAAGCTGGACCCCTGTCCTGCAGCATGTGCCCATTGACGTGCTGCGTTAACCCGCGATCTTTTTTGCAAGCTCAGCGACGTGTTTGCCTTGGAAACGCGCAATATCCAGTTCGTTTTGTGACGGTTGCCGTTTACCGTCGGCGCCTGCCAGGGTGGTCGCGCCATAGGGCGTACCGCCGGTGATCTCGCTCATGTTGGTCAGCCCTGCGCAGGTGTAAGGCACACCCACGATGACCATCCCCTGATGCAGGAGTGTGCTGTGGAACGACGTAATAGTGGTTTCCTGACCACCGTGCTGGGTGCCGGTCGACGCAAAGACACTGCCGATTTTCCCGACCAGCGCGCCGCTCATCCACAGTCCGCCGGTCTGGTCGAGAAACGTGCGCATCTGTCCCGCCATATTGCCAAAGCGCGTCGGTGTACCAAAGATGATGGCATCGTAATTGCCCAGCTCGTCAGGTGTCGCCACCGGAGCCTTCTGGTCAAGTTTGACGCCGATGGCTGCTGCCTGTTCAGCCGGGATGGTTTCGGCGACACGCTTGAGCGTCACGTCGGTGCCGGGGACGGATCGTGCGCCTTCGGCCACTGCGCCAGCCATCGTTTCGAGGTGACCGTACATTGAGTAATAGAGAACCAGTACCTTCGCCATGATTTTTTCCTCGATTAGTGCCATTCGATGGATCAGGGAGATCTTGGATTACACCGCTGCCAACGACCAACAGCGGCAGGTGCAGGGCTTGGTCACGAACAAAACTGCGGCTCACACCTACCCGACTGCAGAGACTTTGACGGAATGCGGACTTAACACTAGCAGCTCCATATGCTGCCTGCCGGCAGGCTGAAATGCTTTTATTGCCCTCCCCCCCCCAGAGCAGGACCAGACTTGCTTGCGCATCCTCCGGTGGTTGGGAATACCCAATCTACTCTTGCGCCGAGGTAACCGGCATCCTCGCCCCGGCGCCACATGCGCAATCCCGGTACAAGATGCCTGTCTCAAAGACCCCCTTCTTCGAGTTATCTGCCTGACCAATATAGGCGCAGGGCTTATCAATAATTGAAGGCAGAGGGAAAGTTCATTTATTAGTCCGAAATAACACTTATTGCATCATGACAATATACAGGCGTCAGTTCAGTGACTATCATAACCCTCACGCTAGAAAGCCAGACCGCAAGCGCATTGATCGCGACCGTTATAATGAATGAATAATTCATTAAAGTTGACGAGCGGGGATAAAATAAATAATAGTCATAAAAAACAATGAGTTAAATTAATAGTGATAATCAGAAAAACCTTCTTGAAATCATGGAAAAACTAAACAAGACCGATCACAAACATAAAAGTTTCAACCGTTAATCATTAAAACGAATTACACATATAACGCTTTGAAAGATTCGCTATCAATGCTAATAATCCGGCCGGTTCCGGGTTCTTGGGCAGCGCACCACCTCACATGAAGTGAACATCTGATCTCACGCTGATTATCCCGGTCTTTACTCAATTCAAATAACGATGGCGCGCTAAAGTTCAATAAAACTTGGGCCGTTGTTGTGCTGCGCACTAAAACTGCGCAAGGAAGACATCATCGCTCGCCATCATTCAAGGATTAAAATCCTTTCGATCTTTGGTACCCGTCCAGAAGCCATCAAGATGGCGCCTTTAGTCAAAGCCCTCGCTGCGGAACCAGGCATTCATTCGCAGATATGCATCACCGGCCAACATCAAAGCATGCTTAAGCAGGTGCTGGATCTGTTCGACCTCAAGGCCGATTACACCCTCGATGTGATGACGCCGCACCAATCGCTCAACTCGTTGACCGCGGCGCTTTACGGGGCGATTGACCCCGTGCTGGAAATGACCCGCCCGGACCGGGTGCTGGTACACGGCGACACCACTTCGGCCATGGTTGCCTCAATGGCTGCGTTCCATCGACGCATCCCGGTTGGTCACGTCGAAGCTGGACTGCGAACCGGCGATATCTACAGCCCATGGCCGGAAGAAATGAACCGCCGCTGCATCGACCTCAGTGCGGACATGCTGTTTGCACCGACCCACGAATCACGCCAGAACCTGCTCGACGAACGTCTTCAAGGTCGCGCTTTCGTGACCGGCAATACGGTGATTGACGCTTTGCAGATGACGGCGCGGCGCATTGAGCAAGACGCTGACCTGCGGGCAAGCCTGGACCAACAGTTCTCGTTCCTGCAAGCCGGCCGCAAGGTTCTGCTGGTGACCGGGCATCGCCGGGAAAACTTCGGCGAAGGCTTCCTGGATATCTGCAAGGCCCTGAGCCATCTGGCCCGACGCACGGATATCCAGATCGTCTATCCGGTGCACTTGAACCCCAATGTCATGGGCCCGGTCACCGAGCAGCTGGGCGATTTGCCCAACGTGCACCTGATCAAGCCGCTGGACTACCTGGCCTTCGTGCGCCTGATGCAACGTGCGCATGTGATCCTTACCGACTCCGGTGGCGTGCAGGAAGAAGCGCCGTCGCTGGGCAAACCGGTGCTGGTCATGCGCGATGTGACTGAACGCCCCGAAGCTGTCGCCGCGGGCACCGTTCGGCTGGTCGGCACCTCGCCGGACTCGATCATCGCTGGCGTCAATGCACTGTTCGATGACGACCTGCTGTGGCGCCGATGCTCCCAGGCGGCCAACCCTTACGGCGATGGCAAGGCCAGTGCGCGCATCGTCGATGCCCTGATGGGGCGCCCGGTCGATGATTTCGTCGTAACTGGGGTGCGGTTGCCCAAGTTCCAGCACCAGCCGTCAGGGCTAGCTGTACCCGAGAAAAGTCTCCCGGCTTTCACATCTTTATAAACCAAACCGCTCCTCCCCTTATCAGCTCGAGATCTACCTGAATGAAGTCTTCCGTTGCCATCCATACGGGCACGCTCAGCGCCCTCGCCTGTGGCGTGAGCCTGCTCGCGCTCATGCCGACTTTCGCCCTGGCCGCGGACAGCCCGCTCACCCAGGCGATCAACCGACTCAACGCCGACACGCGACAAGAGCGTGAGATCCGCTTGAGCGATCTGGGGATCGATGCACCGATCATCCTCGGCTCCACCGACGCCCGACGCGAGCTGTATCTGCCCGTGCCGGCGGGCGTGCCGCTGACGGATGCCACACTGAATTTCGACGCCAGCTACCTCAATGGCGAAGGCGGTCGCAACACGCTGCTGTTGTCGCTGGACGGTTATCCGGTGCGCGCGCAAGGGCTCAGCGAACCCCAGGGTGACGCCAGCGCCACGCTCGGCGTGGATAAGAATGCGCGCGAAAACGGCTCGTTGCGCCTCGGAGTTGCCTGGTCGTCAATCGTGTCCCGTGTGCTGTGCGAAGACGAACGCGCGATCGGCAATGTATTGCGTATCGAACCGGACACCCGCCTCAATTACAGCTACGACGCCAGCCAGTTACAGGACGTCGGCGCCGCCTGGACGGCATTGCCCGGCAAGCCGGGAATCATGGTCGCGCCGGGCACCTTGTCCGCCGACAGCTACGATGCGGCCTGGCGTCTCGGTGTCGCACTGGAGCGGATTGGCAAGCACAGCCGCGTTCTGCCCTTCCCCGCCGTACAGGACACAGTCGACCTGACCAGCCTGCGCATCCCGGCCGAACTGCTGGCTATTCCAGCGTTCGCCAGCCTCAATGGCAAAGGCCCGCTCGTTCTGGCCAACCCGGCGCAAATCGGTGCGCTGTTGATGTTGGGGCAAACGCCGAACGTCCAGGCGGATCTGGCAATCAACGACCCGCAACTGCTCAAAGCCGTCAACGAATCGCTGGATGCGCTGCAGAGCCAGGTTCAAGGCCTCGACGCCACAGCCGCCAACGCCTTCACGCAATGGCGTGAGCGGCATATCAATGCAGGTCTGGCCGCCACCGGCACTGACAACGTGCGCCTGGCATTGCTGGGCACCCGCCCGGTGCTGATGATCGCGCCGCAAGCAACCGGTAAGGCGCTGGCCCTGTTCAGCACGGCCTGGAACGCACTGGCACGCAGCCGCGAATTGACCGTCAGCGAAGCACAAATGCCCTTGAGCGCCGACGGTCGTGTGGCCTTGTCGCGCCTGGGTGGTAACCCCGGCGCCATTGACGTGCTGGCCAAATCCGACTGGAGCACTTCGTTCCCTCTTGGCAGCGTGGCTTACGACGGTCGTCTGCCGGTGAAGGCGGTAGTCGATGTGTCTGCCGCACCCGGTGCCTCGGACACCGCGCCGGTGGCCTCGCTGTTTCTCAACGATTACCTGATTGGCGCGCAACAGCTCGTGGCCAACGGTGAACAGCAACGCATCGAAGCACGAATCCCTCGTTACGCCTTGGGTTCGAAGAACGTTTTGCGCGTGTCGTTCCAGCGCCAGCCGGTCAGTGATCGTTGCCTGGAAACGCCACAGGCCTTTCCGGTCTCGGTGCTGCCGACCAGCCACATCGTGCTGGATAAAACGGCCCTGGGTGATGACTTCTCCGGCATGGCCGCGCGCTTTGCCATGGACGCGCAAATCCTCGTGCCACAGGCCTACCTCGAGCATCCAGCGAGCAGCTTGCCACACGTGATTTCGGTGGCTGACGCCGCCGGTGTTTCGCCGCTGCGGGCGCAACTGAACGTCAGTGCCGACCCGAAAGCCTTGGTCGCACCGGACAAAGCCTTCCTCGCCTTCGAGCTGCCGATCAAGGACAGCAAAGAGTCGGTGCAGGTCGATGAGCAGGGTCGCCTGCGCATCAATCACAAGGATCAGGTGCTGCTGGACGTGCATCCCCTCAACCACCTGGCCTCGTTGCAAGTGGTGGATGCCGGCGGCCAGCACGGTCTGGTCTATCGCGCCCTGGGCAATGACGCGCCCCGCTTTGCCAGGCAGATTCTGCTGACCCGCGGCGACGTGGCCATCCTCGGTGACAACGGTGCACTGACCACCTTCGACACTCAGGACCCGAGTGGCAGCCAACTGATCGACAACGAAGAACCCAAGGGCCTGGACGCCTGGCGCAAGCCGTCGTTGTTGTGGCTGATTCCGGGTGGAATCCTGTTGGCCCTCATCCTGTTGCTGGCCGGCCGTAACGCCCGTCGCAATCGCCAGTAACGGAACCTTCCGATGACGTCGCTTTATTGGCCCTATTGGCTGGCCCACTACTACAGCTTCCTGGAAATCTCGACCATCGTGATCGCGGTGCTGATCCTGATCTCCAGCCTGGACGATTTGTTCATTGACCTGTGGTACTGGTCTCGCCGCCTGTTTCGCAAGTTCACCGTGGATCGCAAATACCGGCCGCTGACCGCCGAGCAACTGATGGCCCGGGATGAACAGCCGTTGGCGATCATGGTCCCGGCCTGGCTGGAATATGACGTCATCGCACCGATGATCGAGAACATGGTGTCGACCCTGGATTACCAGAACTATGTGGTCTTCGTCGGCACCTACATCAATGACCAGCGCACCATCGATGAAGTGGAACGCATGCGTCGGCGCTACAAGCAGCTGCATCGCGTGGAAGTCCCGCATGCCGGGCCGACCTGCAAGGCCGACTGCCTGAACTGGGTGATCCAGGCGATCTTCCTGCATGAGAAAACCCACGGCATGACCTTCGCCGGCGTCGTATTGCACGACAGCGAGGACGTACTGCACCCGCTGGAATTGCGGTTGTTCAATTACTTGCTGCCGCGCAAGGACATGATTCAGCTGCCCGTGGTTTCGCTGGAACGCAACTGGTACGAATGGGTGGCGGGCACCTACATGGACGAATTCGCCGAATGGCATGGCAAGGATTTGGTCGTGCGTGAAAGCATGACCGACACGGTGCCGTCTGCCGGGGTTGGCACCTGTTTCTCCCACCGTGCCCTGCGAGTGCTGGCCGGGGAAACCCAGAACCAGCCGTTCAACACGGACAGCCTCACCGAGGACTATGACGTCGGCGCACGCCTGGCCAAGGTCGGCATGAACGCGATCTTTGTGCGCTTTCCGGTGCAGTTTCGCGTGCTGCGTAAATCCTGGTTTCGCAAACCTTACGAGTCGACCCTGAAGATGCCGTTGTGCGTGCGGGAATTCTTTCCCGACACATTCCGTACCGCATTCCGCCAGAAAGCCCGCTGGACGCTGGGCATCGGCCTGCAAGGCTGGGAGCAAATGGGCTGGAACGGTTCGCTGGCCAATCGGTATCTGCTGTTTCGTGACCGCAAGGGCGTGGTGACGGCGTTCGTCAGCATCATCGCCTACGTGATTCTGGTGCAGCTGCTGGGCCTGGTCATCCTGCGCCAGAGTGGCCTGTGGGATGTGAGTTTCCCGACGCCGTTTGAAACCAACGGCTTCATCAAATACCTGCTGCTGGCGAACGGTATCGCGCTGGCCTGGCGTATCGCGCACCGCTGCTATTTCACCACCGTGTTGTACGGCTGGCAGCATGGATTGCTGTCCATCCCGCGCATGGTGGTGGGCAACTTTGTCAACTTCATGGCTGCATCACGCGCCTGGCGCATGTTCATCGTCGGCAAGGTAATGAACCGCAAACTGGTGTGGGACAAGACCATGCACGACTTCCCGTCCACTGACCTGGTTGCCTTCGCACCGCGCAAGTTGGGCAGCGTATTGCTGTCCTGGCAGGCTATCAACGAAACCGACCTGCAAAGCGCTCTCCACGAACAGAAAACCCGGCACATGCCATTGGGACGGATCTTGCTCAGCAATGGCTGGCTGGACGACGAGACACTGGCGGAAGCCATCGCCTTCCAGAACGATCTGCCGCGGGTGTTCGATGTGGCCAACAAGGCACAGGCGTCGACCCCTACCCTGGACGATGAATTCGCTCTGCGCTGGCGCGTGGTGCCGGTCGGCTTGAATGCCGACGGCCGAGCACAACTTGCTGTGGCCAGCCCGTTGCCGGCCGAAGGTCTGCAACAAGTCAGCGAGGCACTGGGCAGCGAACCGGTGCAGCTGATTGCCCGGGAAAGCGAAATCGTCGCGCAGTTACGTCAACTGAACGTGCGCGAAGGCCAGTCCGTGCCTGATGCCCGCGCGCCACTGCTGGGTGACTTATTGATCGAAATGGGCCTGCTGGATCGCGACGTATTCAATCGCGCCATGTTGCAGTACCGCCCGCAGCGTCACGGACGCATCGGCGACTATCTGGTCGACAGCGGCGTGCTGCCCCGCTCCACCATCGAAAAGGCCGTGGCGCGTCAGCACAGCCACTACCCTGAGGAGCTTCCGGCATGAAACGCCCCTTCCTGTCGCTCATGGCCACGGGGCTAAGCCTGTTACCTGGGCTTGCTCTTGCCGAGACGTTGCCGCTGCCATTGACCGGCCCGGCCTATGTCACCGCCAACGAGGCCTACAGCGCCTACGCGCGCAAAGATTACGACCTGGCCATCGCCAAGGCCCGCGAAGCCTTGCGTCAGCGGGCAGACATCACCCGTTTGAACACCTTGATTGTGCTGGCTCAGCGCGACAAGGAACTGCGTGATCATCCCAAACGCTACCCCCAATCGCGTCAGGCCCCAGGCTTCGGCGCCGCGGCCCAGGCGTTCAAGGCCTACGATCGCGATGACTTCGGCACGGCTGCCCAGGCCTCACGCAAAGCCATCGCCCAAGCGCCCAAACGCATGGATTACCGATTGCTGCTGATCGAGTCCTTGCAGCGCCAGCAGCACTTGCAAGAAGCGGATCAAGCCACCACCCAGGCGCTTGTGGTGTTCCCGGATGACGATACCTTGCTGATGCGTCGCGAAGCGATTCGTCGTCAATTGGCCGCTCCGCTGGCGGTTGAGGGTTATCGTGCCCTGGAGCAAGGCCAGGTGTCCCTGGCCGTGGACCAGGCCAGAAAAGCCGTCGCCTGGGCTCCGGAAATCGGCGCCAATCAGCAACTGCTGATCAGTTCCCTGCTCGCGGCCAAGGATTATCCAGGGGCCGAACAGGCCGCGTCAGGCGCTTTGGTGCAAGACGATGGGGAAATCGCTCCGTGGATTCTGCGCAGCTACGCCCGTGATCGTCAGGGTAAAACCCAGGCCGCCCAGGCTGACCTGAATCACGCCCTGGCCATCGATGGTTTGCTGGAAGCGGAAAACCGCGACATTCGCTTCTTCGCCGCCGATGCCGCACTGGCCCACGGCGAGCCTCAGCAAGCGCTCGATCATCTGCAGCCATTGGCCGACGATGAAGGCGGTGAAGTGGCCCGCCGACGCACCAATGCCCGCTTGGCGTTGCGGCAGAAAAACAACGGTGCGAACGTTATTGCCCACTTCCCTGCTCCGGCCTTGAACTGTCAGGAAACGGCTTTCGGCCTGGTCTGTGATATCTGGCCGGGCAACCAGCGTGATGGCGGAACCGACATGGCCGGCCAAGCCTACGCGGCCCTGGCCCGAAAAGACGCCGCTTCGGCGGTTACCCTGGCGAACGAAGCCATTGTCCGCGCACCACAAAATCCGGCGTACCGCCGACTGCTGGTCAGCGCCTTGAGTGATCAGAAACGTGTGCCCGAAGCCATCGCGGCAGCCAGCGAAGGTCTCAAGTTCACGGGCGATGACGCTCGTCTGCTCGCCCAGCGCGGCCGTCTGCGTCAGCAATCGGGTGACGATGCCGGGGCGCGCAGGGACTTTACCCAGGCACTGGCACTGGCCAGCCTTCCCGCCTACGAAGAAGCCAGTCTGTATGCCGCCATCGGCCAGCGCCGAACCGCGCGCGAACGGTTGCAACAAGCGCGGGACACGGGCGAGCTGGAATCGATGAGCGACCTGCAGATCGCTTATTTGTCGGTCCAGGCCGGCGACGATGACGGTGCCCACACGTCCTTCCGCAAGGCCGATGCCGACACCCGACTCACGCCGACAGCAACGCAGGATGCGGCGTACACCGCCATGCGGGTCAATGACGACGAACAAGCCGTCACCTACTTCAAGCGAGTCATCGACGCAAAAAATGCCGGTGAACTCGACATGTCCCCGCAGCAGCTGTTCGACACCCGTCGCGCAGTGGCCGATGTGTCGCGCACTTGGGGATTGACCAACACCACCAGTTATCGCGGCAACAGTTCGAGCAGTGGCCTGAGCTCAGCCCCGAGTAGCGGCAGCAACAGCAATGACAGCATGCAAAACAGCACCGAGCTTTCCTGGCGTCCCTTGGGCTATCGCAACGCACGTTTTGTCGAACTCTACGGACGCATCACCGACACGCTGTGGAGCAAGAACGGCGATTCGGATACCGGTTTCGATGCGCTGCAAGGTGCCGTGGGTGTCCGGATCAAACCCTTCACATCGCTGAACGTGATGGCCGCCGTCGAGCGTACATTCCCCTTGGGATCGTCGGACGTCGACGGTGACTGGCTGGTGCGTCTGGGCTACGGCTCAAGCATCGGCACCGATCTGCGGGTGGATGCCTCCAGCTGGTGGACCTCGCAGTTGTTCGCTGAAGCCGGTCATTACGTCAACGACTCGCGTGACTACTTCAACAGCGAATGGCAGGTGGGTCGCAGCTACGCCATCGGCGGCACAGGCTCGCGCTGGGTGAGTTTCCCCCACGTCGTGGCCGCGTTCGACTACGACTCCAAGATGAACAGCAAGACGGACACCGACGGCAGCACGGACTCATCATCGGGCAAGGCCGGCGGCGTTGGTATCGGTAACAACGTCCGATACTGGTTCCGCGAAGATGCGTACAACGCCCCCCGCTCCTATGTGGACTTTTCTTTGCAGTACCGCGTGAAGGTGCTGGGTGATGACCGCGCTGAAGGCGTGTTCGCTCGCCTGACTTATTCCTATTGAGGACTTGCATGAACGTTCGAATGTGTTTGTGGCTAGGTCTTGGCCTGGTCCCGATGTGGGCACAGGCCGCCCCTGAAATCGCCCAGCTGTATGCGCCAAAACTGCCCGAGGGTTCCGCCTGGGTGAGAGTGGTCAATCCCGGTGATACCGCCATGCAGGTCCAGGTGGGCCAAGGCCCGGGTTTTGCCCTTGCCGCACAGACCGCAGTGGCCAGTCCCTTTCAGGTCGTGGACTCGCGACAGCCTTTGCACGTGACCGTCAATGGTCGCGAGATAAAAGGCCTCAGCGCACCAAAAAGTGCGTGGGTCACGCTGATTCTCGACAGCGACCCGGCACGGGCGCCACGCCTGGTCATCGACCCGCCGCTGCGCGGTAAAGACCTGCGCGCCGAACTCAATGTCTACAACCTGGCCAACGGTTGCGACAAGGCCGAGGTCAAACTCGCCAACGGTGCTCCTGTGTTCAACCAGCTGCCGTTCAACGGACAAGCCCAGCGCACGATCAACCCGGTGCAGGCGACGCTGGTTGCCAGCTGCAATGAGAATGCGAGCCTGCCGTTGAAGCTGGCGCCCTTCAAGGCCGGGGATCGTTATAGCCTGTTCCTGATCGGCTCCCGCCAGGCTCCACGGCTGATTGGCCTTGTCGACCAGACCGCCCCATGAACCTTCATTCCAGACCCGAACGTTTTATCCGTCGATTGTCGATGCCCGCCATGATCGCGGGCCTGCTGTCGAGCCTGTCAGGCACCGGCGTTCAAGCAGCCTCGGCGGTGATCACCGGCAACGATGGCTGGTTATTCCCGGCCTGGGAAAGCCTGAGCAAGGTCGACAACAGCGGTACTGCCCGCAGCATTGCCCTGGTCAGGGAACTCCAGCAGCAACTTCAACGCCAACACATTGGGCTGGTCGTGCTGGTGGTGCCGATGAAAGCGCCGTTTTATGCTCAGCGCTTGCCCGTCGATCAACCCTTGAGCGTGGCCGTGATGCAGCGTTATGACCACCTGCAAAACGACTTGACCCAAGCAGGTCTGACCACGCTGAACATCAAGCCAATCCTGCACCGGACCGAGCAAGGCAAACAGACCGCGTTTTACCGCGCCGACTATCACTGGACAGCCTGGAGCGCCGAAAACACCGCAGACGCCACGGCGCAACTGATTACCGAGCGCTATCGCCTGCAAGGTGACCCCGGTGGTGGCGCGGCGCTGGGCCAATGGTTCGACAGACGCGCGTTCGGCGATCTGGCCAGTAATTTTCTGCCGGCGATCAAGCGCAAAGCGATTGGTCGCGACATCTACACCGTTCGCCATCAGGCCGAAAACGACTTGCTGATCGACGATGCGCCGGCACCGGTCCAAGTGATCGGCAACAGCTTTGTCCAGCCTTACCTGGGGTTTACGCAGAAGCTCTCAAATGCCTTGGACCGTCCCGTCGCATTGACCTGGAACCCCGGCGACGTCGGTCCGTGGGCTACGCTGCTGCAATACCTGGAGTCGTCGGATTTTGCCGAACACAAGCCGCAAGTGATCGTCTGGCAATTCAACGAGGGCCAGTTCCACCTTGGCCCTGATGCGGCAGCCAACTGGAACGCCAAAGGCGTCACCTCACTGAACCAATGGCATCAACGTCTCCAAAAGGCACTTCCGTGAACATTTTCGGCTACACCGCCAGTCGCGCGACCGTTTTGGCTCTGTTGTTTGCCGTCATCGTCGGCGCAGGCACCAGCATGCTCTACGTGACGAAAACCAAGGCTCTGGCCCCGGGGATTGTCGGCATCGTCTGGCAGCCGGACAACAAGACCGTCGGTATCAGCGGACACTGGGAAAAACTGGGAGCGCGTGAGCTGCTGGTGCAATGGACCGTTGTCGACGATCAGGCCTTCGTTCCCGGTACTGGCCTGCCCGCCGTACCGGTGCTGCCCGATTGGGCGCGCATCGCCAAGGCACCCTGGGCGCAGGATGTGATCCTGGGACTGGCGGGTTATTTCAGCGAGAACCGCTCACGGGACAACATCGAACAGCTGGCCGCCGTCTCGGAACGGATCGCCAAATTGCCTACGCCGTTACACGTGACCGGCTGGTATTTCCCGGCTGAAGTCGACCCCAGCTGGACCCGTGCCAAAGAACTGCCCGCGCTGCTGGCCAAGCTGCCGCGACCGTTGTGGATCAGCGTTTATGACGGTGCCAATATCGGCCCCGTCGCCACCGCCGAATGGCTCAAGCAATGGCTGCCGGATGACATCGGCGTGTTCTTCCAGGACGGTGTCGGCGTGTACGCCCGCACTGCCCCGGTCGCGCGAACCTACGCCGACGCCCTGAGCCAGCGCCTGGGCAAAGATCGTGTGCGGATCATCGTCGAAGCCTTCCGCCCCAACTTTGGCGGCGGCTTCCGCTCTGCGACCGCTGCCGAGCTCAAACCGCAACTGGCGGCCTATGATGGATATCCGCTCTACCTGTTCGACGGGCCGCACTACGTGACGCCAGCGTTGGTCGAGCAACTGGTGCAGTAAAGCGTGCGCCGCTGACGTGTCAACTTTCAGTGAAAGCGCTTTCGGCCAGCGTTCGCAGCCCTGAATGCTTCGCGTGGACGCCAATCAGGTGTCCAATCGCCTGCGCATCCATAGGCCGGCTCAAGAAATACCCTTGAACCTCATCGCACCGGGCATCCTGCAAGGCCTGAAGTTGCTCGATCGTTTCCACCCCCTCCGCCGTGACTGTCAGCGACAGTGCCCTGCCCAGCCCGACAAGAGAAGGCCATCAAAGACATGCGGGTCAGGGAAAGATTGGAGGTTTGCTTCTGCGGCAGACGGGCAAGTGGCTTGCTTTTCATAGGGCTTCCAGGCGGTACAACGACTACAGGCCTTATCGGCCTGACTGTCGATGCCTTGACCCGCTATCGCCTTCAACCGCTCAACGGTCGGGTCTTGCGAGACAAGCCAACCCTGAAGGTTCAGCTCACTTTTTCTGACTCTGTTTGCGGCGGCCGGGCTTTCGAGCGCGACGCCGGTAACCGCGGAACCTGTGGGAGCGGGATTGTTCGCTAGCTGAATGAGCGTCAACAGAACGTTATTTTCTCGAAACACCGCATAACCACTGATCAGTTTGTTCGGTTTTTTGACACTTCCCCGATGTGCGGTCACAACTTTTGCGCTCCGCTAGGTCATAACACGGTGGCTGTCGATGGAATATTGGCATCTTTCTAAGTTTTAGGCTGATACGGAGATAAGCTCATGATTTTTAACGTACAAAATTTTGGCGCCAAAGGAGATGGCATCACCGACGACACGGCGGCGATACAAAGTGCCATTGATGCAGCGGCAGCCGCAGGTGGGGGGCAGGTGTATATGCCGACCGGAACTTATATCGTTTCGGGAGGTGTGGAACCCTCCGACGGCTGCTTGATGCTCAAGAGCAACGTCTACCTGTACGGCGATGGCATGGGCGCAACCACTGTCAAAGTGGCTGACGGCTCCGACACCAAGATCACGGGGGTCATCCGCTCCGCCTATGGTGAGGAAACCCATGACTTTGGCGTCAGCAACCTCACCATCGACGGCAACCGTGATCACACCACGGGCAAGATCGACGGTTGGTTCAACGGCTACATTCCCGGCCAGGCAGGCTACGACTCCAACGTCACTCTCGACAGCGTCGAGATCAAGGATTGCTCCGGGTACGGTTTCGACCCCCACGAGCAGACCGTCAACATGGTCATCAAGAACAGCGTGTCCCACGGCAATGGCCTGGACGGCTTCGTTGCTGACTTCCTCAGCGACAGCACCTTCGAAAACAACGTCGCTTATGACAATGACCGCCACGGTTTCAACGTCGTTACCAGCACCCACGACTTCACCATGACCAACAACGTCGCCTACGACAACGGCGGCAATGGCATCGTGGTGCAGCGCGGCAGCGAGGACATTCCCTCGCCCAGCAACATCACCATCACCGGTGGTGAGGTGTACGGCAACGGCGCCGAAGGGGTGCTGATCAAAATGTCCAGCGAGGTGACGGTCAGCGGCGTTGATATCCACGACAACACCAGCGCCGGGATCCGCATCTACGGCAGCAACCACGTCGAGATCATCGACAACACGCTCAGCAACAACTCCCTGGGCAACCCCGTACCGGAAATCATCATCCAGTCCTACAACGACACCCTGGGCGTGTCCGGCAAGTACTTCAACGGCAGCGATAACACGATCCAGGGCAACATCATCACCGGCAGCAACCTGTCGACCTACGGTGTTGCAGAGCGCAATGAAGACGGCACCGATCGCAACGCCATCATCGGCAACACCATCAGCCACACCAGCAACGGTGCCACGCTGGTCTATGGCGACGGCAGCTACGTCAGTGCCACGGTGCCGATGACCACCGTGCAAGGTACGGCTGGCAACGACACCCTGCTGGGCGGTGCCGCCAGCGAGATTTTCTATGGCGTTGGCGGCAACGACACCATCAATGGCGGTGCCGGTGGCGACATTCTGGTGGGCGGCGCGGGCATCGACAAACTCACCGGCGGTACCGGTGCCGATACGTTCCGGTTCGTCGCTCAGTCCGACAGTTACCGCAACGCAACCGCAAGCTTCGATGACACCATCACCGACTTCGACGTCACCCAGGACAAGATCGACCTCGCCGGCCTCGGTTTCACCGGCCTGGGCAACGGCCGTGGCGGCACCCTGCAGGTCAGCTACAGTGCCAGCAACGACCGCACCTACATCAAGGACTACGATGCCGACGCCAGCGGCAATCGCTTCGAGTTGATTCTCTCGGGCAACCTGGCCAGCACCCTGACCGCCAGCAATTTCATCTTCAATCGTGTGATCACCGGCACCAGCGGCAGCGACTCGCTTTTGGGTAGCGACTCGGCCGACACCCTGCTCGGCCTGGCGGGCAACGACAGCCTCAGTGGCGGCGCGGGTGACGACAAGCTCGACGGCGGTGCCGGCATGGACTCCCTCACCGGCGGCACTGGCGCGGACATCTTTGCGTTCTCCAATCGCCTGGACAGTTACCGCAACTACAACACCGGCGGTGCCAATCTTAGCGACGTGATCACCGATTTCGATATCACCGCCGACAAGATCGACCTCTCGGCCATTGGATTCACCGGCCTGGGAGATGGCAAGAACAACACCGTGTACGTGGTGCTCAACAGTGCCGGCACCAAGACTTACATCAAGTCCCTGACCGCCGACGCCAATGGCAACCGCTTCGAAGTGACACTGGACGGCAACTACCTCAACAAGCTGACCAGTGCCAATTTCGTCTTCGCCACTTCGCCAACGGTCAACCATGCGCCGGTGGTGGCAACGGCGTTGCTGGATCAGAACGCGACCGAAAACACCCCGTTCAACTACGCGGTGCCGGCCACCAGTTTTACCGATCCGGATAACGACAGCCTCAGCTACACCGCGACCCTGGCCGATGGTAGCGCCCTGCCCGCCTGGCTGAGCTTCAATGCCACCAACCTGACCTTCACCGGTACGCCGACCAGCACCGCCTCCGGCAATTACAACGTGCTGGTCAAAGCCACGGACCCGGCCGGTGCATCGGTCAGCGATAGCTTCGCCCTGGCGGTGGCCGACACGCCCGCCAACACCATCACCGGCACCAACAACGCCGAAACCCTCAATGGCACAGCGGGTGCAGACCTGATCCTCGGCCTCGGTGGCAACGACACAATCAAGGCCGGCACTGGCGCGGACATTGTCGACGGTGGCGCCGGACGCGACTCGCTGTACGGCGGCGACGGTGCCGACACCTTCCGCTACACCAACTTACTCGACAGCTACCGCGACTACGACACCGGTGGTGTCACGGCCACCGACACGATTTATGATTTCACCGTTGGCGTCGACAAGATCGATGTTTCGGGCCTTGGCATTCTCGGCCTCGGCGATGGCAGTAATGGCACGTTGTACATGACCCTAAACGCGGCCGGCGACAAGACTTACATCAAATCCGCCGAGACCGACGCCGATGGCAATCGCTTCGAAATCGCCCTCAGCGGCAACTACCTCAACACCCTGACCGCCAGCGATTTCGTGTTCGGCGAGCGCGCCCAGCAGGACATCCTCTACCTGCCCGTCCTCGGCCAATCCAATGCACGCCTGCTGCGCATGACGGAGGATGACAATCAGTCCGGCACCTCGATGCTGGTCAACGACCTGGACCGCTACACAACCTATGACGTGCGCAGCCAGTTCAACGACGCGGATGGCAACGGCATCGACATCGCGGTGGGCGGCAGCACGGTCACTGGCCTGTCGACACTCAGCGCCGAGGAACTCAAGTTGTGCTGGTGGCTGACCGACACCAACCAACCCGGGCCTGCGTTGTTGCGCGCCGTGACGCTGCTGCGGGACCAGCTCACCGAACTGCAATCCATAGACAACGTCACCATGGGCATCATTTGGGGCCAGGGTGAGGAAGCCGCCCAGGAGATCGGCCGCGCCACGGACAAGGCAGCGGCAGCAGCGGCCTACAAGGCCGCGACCCTGAAGGTGTTTGATTACCTGCATACCCAGTTCGGCAGCTTCAGCGTGTACCTGATGGAAACCGGTCACTACGAGCAGGACGCAGCGCGTATCCGTGGTTATTCGGAGGAGAAGATTGCCTCCATCGTCGAGGGGGTTGGCTATGTCCGCGCCGCCCAGGAAGCCATCGCTGCCGAGCGCTCCGACGTAAAGCTGGCGGTGGACTACACCGACCTCCCCTTGCGCCACGAAGTCGATCCGCAGGCGTATCCCGACGACGTCTGGCACCTGCACGAGGAGTCAGCGGAGATCGTCGGCCAGCGCCTGGCCGACTACATTGCCGGTGACCTCGGCTTCCAGGGCAACCCTAACGACAACAACAGCGTGCAGGACATTTTCGACAACGCTCATAACATGATTTCCGGCACCGACCAGGCCGATACCCTGGTGGGCACTTTGGGCAACGACACGATCGATGGTCACCTGGGCGCCGACACCATGACCGGTGGCGATGGCAACGACATCTATGTGGTCGATAACGCGTCCGACCGCGTCGTGGAAACCAACACCTCGACCTCGCAGATCGATACGGTGCAGGCCTCGGTCAGCTGGACCCTGGGTGCCAATCTCGAGAACCTGGTGCTCACCGGCACGTCGGACATCAACGGTACCGGCAATGAGCGGCAAAATTTCATCACCGGCAATGCCGCCAATAACGTGCTCAATGGTGCTGCAGGGGCCGACAGCATGAGCGGCGGCGATGGCAACGACACCTACTATGTCGACAACGCCGACGACATCGTGATCGAGACCAACAGCAATGCAGTGCCTGGAGGGATCGACAGCGTGCACAGCAGCCTGGCGGCCCATACTCTCGCCAACAACGTCGAGCGTCTGTATATCGATAGCACTGGCGCCGCCAATGGCACGGGCAACGCGCTGGACAACACGCTGTTCGCCGGAGCCGGCAACAACGTGCTGGACGGACGCGATGGCAACGACACAGTGTCTTTTGAACGCGCCCTGTCCGGGGTTACCGTAAACCTCTCGACGTCAGCGCAACAAAACACCGTGGGCTCCGGGCTCGACACCTTGAAATTCTTCGAAAACCTGACGGGAAGCGCCTACGCCGACAGTCTGTCGGGCAACAGCGCCGCGAACGTTCTGAACGGTGGTGCGGGCAACGATACGTTGGTGGGTGGTTCGGGCGATGACCGGCTGATCGGTGGTGCAGGCACCGACAACCTCACCGGCGGCACTGGCGCGGACACCTACGCGTTTGGTGCGTTGTCGGACATGGGCGTCGGGGCTTTGCGCGATGTGGTCAACGGTTTCAAGACCACCGAGGGTGATCATCTGGACTTCACCGGCCTGGACGCCAACCCGCTGACCGCCAATATCGACGCCTTCACGTTCATCGGCAGCAACGCCTTCGACCCTGCCAACGCCACCGGCCAACTGCGCTTTGCCGATGGCATTCTCTCCGGCAGTGTCAACGCCGACGCCACCCCCGAGTTCGAATTCGAACTGGTGGGCGTCAAGGAGCTGCACGCCAGCGACTTTACAGCCTGACGTTGTGGGAGCGAGCCTGCTCGCGATGACGGCGGCACATTCAGCATTGCTGCAGGCTGACCCACCGCTTTCGCGAGCAAGCCCGCTCCCACAGGGGACTGGCAGTGCCACAAAAATCGAGGACAACCACAGATCAAATGTGGGAGCGGGCTTGCCCGCGAAGGCGGCGGCACATTCAGCACTGATGCAAGCTGACCCACCGCTTTCGCGAGCAAGCCCGCTCCCACAGGGGATTTGCAGTGCCACGAAAATCCAAGACAACCGCAGATCAAATGTGGGAGCGGGCTTGCCGCGAAGGCGTCGGCACATTCAGCATTGATGCAAGCTGAACCACCGCTTTCGCGAGCAAGCCCGCTCCCACAGGGGATTTGCAGTGCCACGAAAATCCAAGACAACCACAGATCAACTGTGGGAGCGGGCTTGCCCGCGAAGGCGTCGGCACATTCAGCATTGATGCAGGCTGATCCACCGCTTTCGCGAGCAAGCCCGCTCCCACAGGGGGATTTGCAGTGCCACAAAAATCGAGGACAACCGCAGATCAAATGTGGGAGCGAGCCTGCTCGCGATGACGGCGGCACATTCAGCATTGCTGCAGGCTGACCCACCGCTATCGCGAGCAGGCTCACTCCCACAGGGGACTGGCAGTGCCACGAAAATCGAGGACAACCACAGATCAAATGTGGGAGCGGGCTTGCTCGCGAAGACGGCGGCACATTCAGCACTGATGCAAGCTGAACCACCGCTATCGCGAGCAGGCTCACTCCTACAGGGGATTTACTGTGCCTGAAAAATCGAGGACAGCCACAGATCAAATGTGTGTGGACCTGCTCGGCACATAGGCATCAGTCTTGAACCTGGTCACGACCCCGCCGCTCAGAACAGGTTCTGCACCTGCTCCAGGACGCCGCGGCTCATCTGGCCGGTGTGGGTGTGCAGGCTGACATAGCTTTGAAGCATGTCGAGTTTGGTGTTGAGCAGGTCTCGGCGGGCCTGGAACACCCGCTGCTGTGCATCAAGAATATCCACCGTGGAACGCACTCCACCCTGAAAGCCTTTTTCCGTCGAGGTCAGGGCCCGCTGATTGGACTCCACCGCCCGCTGCATCGCCTTGCTCTTGGTGAACCCGGCCACGACGCCCAGATAATCGGCTTCGATGTCCTCGGCCAACTGTTGACGCTGCACATCGTAGTCGGACTGGGCACCGGCCAGTTGCGCTTCGGCCTTCGCCACCGAGGCGCGTACCGCCCCGCCGCGATACAACGGAATATCCAGCTGCACCCCCACGTAATAGCTGTCCTGGCGCGGATCGAGTTCCTGGTACTGACGGGTTTCCCGGCGGGTTAGCTGGGTGGTCAGCGACAAGGTCGGATAATGCCCGGCGCGTTGACTGTCGGCTTGCGCCTCGGCGACTTTCACCGCTGCCAGCCGGGCTGCCAGCTCGGGGCTGGCGTCACGGGCAACCGCCGTCCAGTACGGCAAATCCTGCTCCGGCGGGATCGGGCTACCGGCGGCGAGTTCTTCGCGCATCGGCTGGATGTCATCGATGGGCACGCTGGCGCGACCGGACAATGCCCGCAACGCGGCCACGCGGCGGGCCTGGGCTTCAGTCTCCTGGGCTTCGACAAGATCGAGCCGCGCCTGGGCCTCATCAATATCGGTGATCGCACCTTGGCCGCCCTGATAAAGCTTTTTGCTCTGCGTCACCAATCCACTGATGGCAGCCTTTTGCTGGGCGATCAACTTGATCTCGTTTTCAGCCCGGGCGACGTCGAAGTAGCCTTTGGCGACCCGGTCGTACAGGGTCTGGCCGGCAACGTCGAATAGCTGGTTACCCAACTGCCCCCGCGCCTTGCCCTCCTGATACGCCGCCCAGCGCCCCTTGTCATACAGCGGTTGTTGCGCCGCCAGGGTGACGTTGTTTGCCTGGTAATCATTACTGTTGACGTAGCTGCGGTCGTCGCCGCCATCGATACGCCCACCGTAGCCGTAGCGCGACGTCAACGACACTTGCGGATAGAGGCCCCCGCGGCCAATCGCCTCTTCCTGCTTCGAAGCATCAAAGGCATGGGCCGCCGATTGCACGGTCGGGTCATTGGCGCGCGAGGCGTCGTACGCCGCGGTCAGGCTCAGGCCTTTTTCGGCGGCCCATACGGGATTGATCGCGGCCCAACTGATATACAAACCCAGCAACGCACGGGAGCGATAGCGACAACGATCGGTCATGCTCATTCCTCTTTGAAGGCTGCAAGCAAGCGTTCACGCAAAGGTTTCATCAGGTAATTCATCAAGGTGCGCTCCCCCGTCACCACCGTGACATCGGCGAGCATGCCGGGGCGCACCAGCAGGCCGGCGGCCTGGAGCGAGGCGACAGTGTCGGCGGGGATTTCGACCTTGGCGGAAAAGTACGGCTGGTGCGTCTGTTCATTGATCAACTGGTCCGCCGACACCGTAGTCACCGTACCGGTGACCGTCGGCGTATCCACCCGTTGCAGCGCGGTGAAGTGCACATGCACCGGCAGCCCCGGGCGCAACTTATTGGCCATCAGCGGCTCAAAACGCGCGGTGATCGCCATCGGCGCATCCAGCGGCACCACCTGCATCAGGGTTTGGCCGGCCTGCGCAACCCCCCCGACTGTATGAAGGCTCACGTCCATGACCTGCCCGGACACCGGCGCACGGATCGCACCGTTGTCGACTTCAAACTGCAAGGCACGAATCTGATCGGCATAACCTGCCGCCTCGGCAGAAACCTCGCTGAGCTGGGTTTCAGCATCGCGGCGAAATTCCTGCTGCGCCTGCAAGGCCTTGAGGCGACTTTCGTTGATCGCCTGGCGGGTCCTGCCCACATCGCCCACCCCGGAGGCAATCTGCCCGGCCAATTGGGCTGCGTTGCGCTCGGCCTCGAAAAGTTTATTGCGCGGAACGTAGCCTTCACGGGCCAAATCACGCAGGCCTTCCAGCTCCTGCTGCTGGAAGCGCATCTGCGTGTCGTAGTTGCGCTTGACGCCTTCGTAGCCGAGCAATTGCTGCTGCAATGCCACGGCTTCGTGTTCGATGATCTGCAAACGGCTGCCCAGCTCTGCGCGGCGAGTCAGAAACAACTGGCTCTGCAAGGCCATGGCGGCCTTGACCCGCGGCTCATCGGCATGTTCCAGCAGTTCAGCGGGCCATTGGATCTCGGCCGAGCCCAGGCGCTCGGCAATCAACCGCGCTTCGACGCTGCGATCGTTGAGCAACTTGCCCAGCGTCACGTCGCGTTGCGACTGCGCCTGCACCGTATTGAGCTGCACCAGCAACTGCCCCTGGCTGACGCGGTCGCCATCGCTGACCAGCAGCTTTTCCACCACCCCACCGACCAACGACTGCACAGCCTTGCGTTCGCCCGCCACCACCACGGTGCCGCTGCCCACGACACCCTGGTCGAGCGGCGCCAGGCAGGCCCATAGCAGGAAGCCGCCCAGCGTCAGGACCAGGAAACCCACACCATAGCGTGCCGCGCCTCCGGCGTCGGTACTGGCGCAGGGCAATGTTGTGGCGCTGCGCACGCTCAGCCTCTGCTCAGGGGTCAGATCATGCATCTTCGCCAGTCTCCTTGACCGCGGCCGGTCTTGGCCCCGGCATCAATGCCTTGAGCACCTGGTCCCGTGAACCGAATGCTTGTTGAGTGCCGTCCTTGAGCACCAGGATGTAATCGACCACGGCCAGCACATTAGGCCGGTGGGTAATCAGCACCACGGTGCTGCCAGCAGCCTTGATCGCAGTGATGGCCTGCACCAGCGCCAGCTCTCCGGCTTCATCGAGGTTTGAGTTGGGCTCATCGAGCACAATCAGCGACGGGCGCCCATAGAGTGCGCGAGCCAGCCCGAGGCGTTGCTTTTGTCCACCGGACAAGCCAAGCCCGCCGGGGCCCAGAGGTGTGTCGTAACCCTTGGGGAACCTCAGGATCATCTCGTGAATGCCGGCGTGACGCCCGGCGGCGATGATCTTGTCGGCATCCTGCTCGCCGAAGCGGGCAATGTTGTCGGCCACACTGCCGTCGAACAGCTCGATGTCCTGGGGCAGGTATCCAAGGTGCGGACCCAGAGCGTCGTGGGACCATTGACTGATCTCGGCGTCGTCCAGGCGCACCGACCCGCCCAACGCCGGCCATACCCCGACCATCGCCCTGGCCAGCGTTGATTTACCACTGGCGCTGGGGCCGACGACGGCGAGCACATCACCTTTGGCCAGGCTGAAATGGATGCCGCGCAGGATCGGTTGCGAGGCGCCGGGCGGGCCGACATACAACTGCTCCAAACGCACTGCGCCGGTGGGCGGTGGCAAAGGCATGCGCAGGCGCTCGCGCGGATGCTCGGCCAGCAGTTGGCTCAGGCGCTGGTAGCTCTGGCGGCCGGAGTTGAATTGCTTCCACGAGCCAATGGCGATTTCCACGGGCGCCAGGGCGCGCCCCAGCAGCAGCGACATCGCAATCATCATGCCCGCCGACAATTGGCCTTCTAGCACCAGCAACGCCCCCAGGCCCAGGGCCAGAGACTGTCCGGAGATGCGCACGAAACGGGTCATCGAAGTGATACGCGCGCCGCGGTCGCTGGCATGGGCCTGGGCGGCAATGATGCGTTGCTGCAGCAGGCTCCAACGCTGGCGCAACGGCCCGAGCATGCCCAGGGCCTGGATGACTTCGGCATTGTGCAACGTGCTGTTTACATAGATCGACGACTGCACGCCCAGGCGATTGGCTTCGCCCAAACGCGTGCGAGTCGCCAACTCGCCCCACAGCGCCAGACCGATCAGCACCAGGGCCAGAACCAGCGTCAGCACGCCGAACCAGGGATGAAAGATGAACGCCACCAGCAGGAAAATTGGCAACCACGGCGCATCGAGCAAGGCGATCAGGCCCTGGCCGGTGATCAACTGCCGCAACGTCGCCAGATCGGTGAGTACCTGCGCCGGGTTGGCGTTGTGCTCGCGCAGACTGCGGGCGAAGGCGGCGTCGAAAATCCGCTCGCCCAAGGCATCGTCCAGCCCCGCGCTCATGCGAATCATCACCTCACCGCGTACCCACTCGATCAGGGCGCTGAACATGAACAGTCCCAGGGCGATCAAGGTGAGCATGAACAAGGTGGTTTCGTTGCGACTGGTGAGGACCCGGTCGTACACCTGCATCATGTAGAGCGACGGCACCAGCACCAGCAGGTTGATCACCCCACTGAACAGGGCCAGCGACCAAAACACCCGGCGATAGCTTAATAAAGCGGCATCAATGTCATGACGCGGATCGAGAAGCAAACCCATAGAGTGACGCCCGCAAAAGAAATAGTCGGTCCAAGACGCAATCCATCGCTGGTTTTTTGCCCTAAGGCTTTAGAGAAAACACTAAACGCAACCTGATGTGCCGCTATCAGAGACGATCCTCGTCGCTACAGGCGCCATTTACTGACCGCGCAACCACGGGTTAGTGCCGGTTCGATGGGCGGGGTTTGCATGTGGGTGACGGGCGGGGATGTTGCACAGCAAGTGGACGAGCGCTTCGGCAAGCAGGATGTCGTGTACCTCCGTCAAAAAAAGCTGCCCCCGACCCGGCCACCTGAGCCGACTCAAATTCTGCTGGACGCGCTGGAGGTTAAAGCCCGGGCGGCTTTGAGCACCGGCAGTACGTCCTCATTCCTCATCCCGTTGCTCCTCTCCCAAGTAGTCTGAAACTCCCACCCCGCCTGGGAGTATCGGCCGATGCGCAATCCCCGGCGCTTACACATAGTTGCAAGCTATAGCAGTACAAAGTCTACGGTCAGGCCTCGATGGCCCTAGTTGCTCTGGAGAAAATCATGGCTAATCAAAAGAAAAACTCATCGCTAACAAGCAACCAGGCCGATAACACCGGTGCCGATCCGTTACCCATCAGCCATGGCGTCAACGCAAACGACGCCCCCCCATATTCTCCGACCGTCACCACCAACCTGAGCGACTACGCGCCTGGCAGCACCGCCACCATTACGGCCAGCGGCTTCGCCGCCGGCAGCACAGTGATGCTCGAAGTGGAACACGCCACCGGCGCCGGCGCGGATAACCTATGGGGCACGCCCGACGACGTGCTCGATACCGACACCGGCGAGGGACACGAGCCCTGGTATGTGACCGATGGCGGTGCCGGCGATCTTGACGGCCAAGTCAACGGCAGCGTCACGACCTCGTGGTACGTGAATCCAGACGACTCGGCTGGTGCGACGTTTCTGCTCACCGCGGCCTCTTCGGGTGACGATCGTGTGTTCGGTACGAGTGACGACACAGTGGCGACAACGTCATTTACGGACAGCGGTCTGAGCGTCGTGGCCACCAGCGCGAACGTTACGCTGGACGAAACGGCCGGGTTGCAGAACGCCGCCGCCACGCCAAGCCCTGCGGGAGACGCTGACGACAACGACATTCTGGTGACCTCCCTGCCCTCGACCTTCTCTGCCCGATTGACTGCACTGGGTGCCGGTACCGCAACGGGTGCAGCGTTGAGTGGCTATACCGGTGCCGTGGGCAACACGGGCAGCAATGCGTTCACCGTCACCGCTGACCCCGGAGCCAGCATTACCAATATCAGCTTCGTCGACAGCGCTGGTGCACCGCTCAATGGCCTGGACAGTGGACTGGATACCCTCAATGGCACCAGCATCTTTCTCTATACGGATGCGAACAACGACAACATCGTTCTGGGCCGAGCCGGTGGCTCGACCGGCGCGATCGTGTTCGCGGCCTATATCGAAGAAACCGGATCGCCGGTTTCGGGCGGCAAGATCTGGACCGTGGAGTATCAACCGCTTAAGCATCCAGATACTACGAACGCCGATGATTCGCTCAATCTGCTGAATAAGGTGTTCATCGGAGCCAGTCAGGACCTGGAGTTCAGTCTGGCCGGTGTGCCCTCCGGTGCGAACCTGTTCCTGATGTTCACGAAGGCGAACCCGACAGTTGTCGATGTTGCGGGTGTCTTGCGGATCACGGATCCCACCATCATCGCCACTGGCAAGGACCCCGCAGACGAGTCAAGCGGCGCCAATATAAACACTGGCGACACGATCATCACCAGCCAGGCGGCCAACCCGACCACCTTCGGCACCAACAACCAGATGATTACGGAACAGGAAGGCATCCGTTTTTCATTCGTCACGGGTGCCAGGCAGGATGTGACCATTCCCAACCTGAGTCCGACCGAAGCAGATGTTGAGTCCAACATCGACTTTACCGACGTCTTCAATGCGAAGATGGCCAGTTTCGACGTCGTGCAGTTGCAAAGCGGCAAGAGTGCCGTGGTAAAAGTCAGTGCATTCACTACCGCTGCTGAACCTGGCGTGAATTTCATCAACGGCTATGCGGGTGATACGTCAATTGCCATCACCAATGTTCGCGTCTTCAATAGCGCCGGGGTGGTGATCGAGAATTCAAACGGATCGGTGAATGATCCGGCCATTGGTATCACCTTATCCGGTGGGGTTGCTACCATCACCGGCGTTTTGGCCGGGTACCAGATTGAATACACCACAGCGTCGGATCACAACCGCGTGCTCGTCGAGAACGGGGCAGCCCTCGACGCCAAGGGTAATAACCACGCCGATTTTGATGTGGGTGGCTTCACATTGGTCCAAGCCTCTATTTCGAAAACTGAAATCGGCTCCAAGATGCTGTTCGAGGACGACGGGCCGAGCATCAGCACCACCGGCACCGAGCCGACGCTGACAGTGGACGAGACCGTCCTGGCGACTAATGCCACGCAGAACTTTGCCGCCAACTTCACCTCGGCGTTTGGCGCCGATGGCGCGGGCACGCTGACCTATGCGCTCGGCGTGGTGGCGGGTGCCTCCGGGCTGGTGGACACGGCCACGAATGAGGCAGTGAACCTGTCGCTCAACGGCACAGTGGTGGAAGGACGTACGGCCACGACCAACCTGTTGGTGTTCACGGTCAGCGTGGCCGCCAATGGCGACGTCACGCTCGACCAAATACGGGCGGTGGTGCATCCCGATGCCAGCAATCCTGATGATTCGAAGAGCCTGACGGCGGACAACCTGGTGACGCTGACGGCGATCAAGACCGATGGGGATGGAGACAGCGCTCAGGCGGCCCTCAACATCGGCCAGAACCTGGTGTTCAAGGACGACGGGCCGAGCATCAGCACCACCGGCACCGAGCCGACACTGACGGTGGACGAGACCGTCCTGGCGACCAACGCCACGCAGAACTTTGCCGCCAACTTCAACTCATCGTTTGGCGCCGATGGGGCCGGCACGCTGACCTATGCACTGGGCGTGGTGGCGGGTGCCTCCGGGCTGGTGGACACGGCCACGAATCAGGCAGTGAACCTGTCGCTCAACGGCACAGTGGTGGAAGGACGTACGGCCACGACCAACCTGTTGGTGTTCACGGTCAGCGTGGCCGCCAATGGCGATGTCACGCTCGATCAGCTCCGCGCGGTGGTGCATCCCGACACCACCAATCCCGATGATTCGAAGAGCCTGACGGCGGACAATCTGGTGACGCTGACAGCGACCATAACCGACAAGGACGGCGACAGCGCCCATGCCGCCCTCAACATCGGGTCGAACCTGGTGTTCAAGGACGACGGGCCAAGCATCAGCACCACTGGCACCGAGCCAACGCTGACGGTGGACGAGACCGTCCTGGCGACCAACGACACCAAGAACTTTGCCGCCAACTTCAGCTCGGCGTTTGGCGCTGATGGCGCCGGCACGCTGACCTATGCACTGGGCGTGGTGGCGGGTGCCTCCGGGCTGGTGGACACGGCCTCGGGCCAGGCGGTGAACCTGTCACTCAACGGTGGCGTGGTGGAAGGCCGCACGGCCTCCTCCAACCTGTTGGTGTTCACGGCCACCTTGGCCGCCAACGGCGACGTCACGCTCGACCAGCTCCGAGCGGTGGTGCATCCCGACGCCAGCAATCCCGATGACTCGAAGACTCTGTCGGCGGACAATCTGATAACGCTGACGGCGACCAAGACCGATAGAGACGGTGACAGCGCCCAGGCGACGCTCAACATCGGGCAGAACCTGGTGTTCGAGGACGACGGCCCATCACTCGCGTTCGGCAACCTGATCGGAACCGGTAGCGTCCTTCCACAATACGGGTTCTGGGACAAGGCGGCAGGTGCCGACGGGCTGGGTGCAGCCGGTCTGGATATTTCGTTGGTGAATGACCAGTTCACTCTCGTCAGGCCAGACAACACGACCACGACCGGGACCGGCACGCTCACCGAGCAGTCGCCCTCACCGGACGCCAATGGCGCGTACCATTTCGCCGGGACGTTGACCGGCGATTTCGACAATAACGCCTCCACGGCAAATACCAGCGTCGACTACACGCTGACCGCCTATGACAATGGCAGCTATACGCTGGATTTGGTGCAAGGCTTCAGTTCGACGATCGTCCAAAGCACTAACGACGGCTCGCTCGGTGCCGGCGGCCCGGATCCCGTGCGCACATTGTTAATCCCGGCGCAGGATCCGCCGACTATCCCTTCGCCATCTGAGGAGATTGTCTTTTTTGGTGTTAACGCGACCACTAGCTCAAGCGACATATTTTCCGCCATCGGACTGGGAGCGCACGACCTCACCGAAACGCAAATAGAAGCCGGCGGGTTTACATTCATCGGCACCGCGAACATGAACGTCAGCACGTCCGGCATCGGCATTGCCAACAACAACCTGGATGGCAACGGGACGGCAGGCATCAATGCCGGTGACGAGAGTTTCGTCATCAATCCCGAGACCTTGTTGACGGGCATGAAAGTTTTCATCGACAACTCGGTGCAGGGGTACAACCCGGCAACGGAGGAGCTGTACTACAAGATCTTCTACGATGACGGCACGACTTCGGCTCAGACGAAGGTGCTTGCCGCTGATCTGACCTCGGAGGCTGGAGGAAAGACGTCCTTCGTCATCGATACAGCGGACCCGAAACTCATTGATGCGGTTCAACTCACGATGGGCCTGGGCGTGATCAAGATCCCGACGATCGAGTTCATTCAGGAGACCGAGAACCTGGCCAGCGATGTCAAGCTGACGTTCAACGCGACGCTGACGGACAAGGATGGGGACTCGGCGACGAGTACGTTTGACGCCAACCTGTTCGCCAACGACTTGGCCGGCGCACAGTTCGACTTCACCCTGATTGGCACGGGCGGTGAGCGTGATGCCTTCAACGTCGATTTGTCAGCCACTGCGAACCGGTATCAGGTCACCGGCTTCGATGCGAGCGCAAACCTGCGAGACACGCTGGTGCTCAACGGCGATCAGAACTCCGTTGTCCAATCGATCGACAACTCCGGCGCAGACAGCATCGTGACGATTGCCGAAACTGGCGGACAAGTCACGACCATCACCTTGGTCGGGGTCGATCTTCTGAGTACCGACATTGTTCATGGCAGTGCCTGATACAGCGAGCGCGTGAAAGGATGCGAGGGTGGCGAAAACCACCCTCGCATTGTTTTTTGCAGTTCCAATATGAGATCCGCGCGGATCGCATCCGTGGTGAACTCTCGAGCACCACAAGGCTTAAAGAACGTGGCGGGGTATCAGTCAGAGCGTCTTGTTTTGACGTGAAGCCAAATCCATTTCCACCCACGTGGACTCGGGTGGTTTTTCGTTGTTGGTGAGCCCGTGCTTCAGCGCATACATCAGCAAGTCGATGCGGTTGATGAGATTGAGCTTTTGATAAATGTTGCTGAGGTGGTTGTGCACAGTGTGCTCGCTGATGCCCAGACGCCCGGCGATGCTCATGTATTTGGCGGACGGATCCCCTACGATGGCGCGAATCAGTTCTCTCTCGCGTAGCGTCAGCCGTGCCTGTTTCGCCTGCTCCAGATTGCATTTCAAGTGTATATGTCCGGTCGCGGCATAGCCGGAAAGCCCACCGGCCCAGGCTCTATCCAGTCCGACGTCGCGGTGGTGGACCGTGATGATGGCCTGGATGATCGATTCCGTCGGGTCTTCCGCCAGCACGATGCCGCGTGCGCCCGCCTCTATTGCCTGGGCAACGGGGACGGCTTCGTACAGGCCCTTGAGCACCAGTAACTTCATTTCGGCGCTGCGGGTGAGCTCCGCGACGACCTCCAGCGGGTTCAGCGCATCTGGAAAGAAACTGAAAAAAATGACATTGGGACGCAACTGATCGGCAAGATCCAGCGCATTGGTATAGGTGGTGGCCTGGCCGCTCACTTCCATCTGAGGTTTCCTGGCATTGATCAAGTCGTGAAGCCCCATGAGAACGAGGGGACGACAATCGATCAGCATCACGCGTATTGGTTTTCTGTGGGTCGTCATTACTTTACTGACTCCCTTGAAAAATGAACCGTGACCTCCATCCACTGGCCTTCCTGGATCAGCAACTCGCTCACTTCGTCACCGTGATCGAAGACAGAGACAATAGGAATAACAATCAACAGCTTGCACATGTGGATGTGCTCCCTCGAACCGCTGAACTGAGTTTAGGCCAGCCCAGCGC
>NZ_JAHBDP010000071.1:0-78068 GCF_019956495.1 Pseudomonas sp. BF-B-26
GTGAATGTCAGACCGTCATCGCGAGCAGGCTCGCTCCCACAGGTTTTGTGTTTAGCTCACGATCATCGGGGGCATGGTGCCCAGAAGTGAAACCGCTGCCACCGCTCCCATCCCAAGCAACCATTCGAAGATGACGCTGCTTTTCAGAGCAGTCGGACGCTGTTCGCAATCGTTGATCTGCAGCCGATTGAACAACGCCAGCCCCAGCATCGCGGCGACCAGCACAACCTTGATCAACAGTATCAGCGCAAACCCGGACAGCAACGGCGTTGGCCAGAACTGCCCGGTGAGTACCCGCACGTTGATCAACCCGGTCATCACCAACCCCGCCACCAAGACGTAACCAATGCCGCTGAAGCGTTGCAAGGTCGCCTTGATGGAATGCACTGTCGGCTGCCGCAGGATCATCACCAACAACATCAAGCCGCCGAGCCAGGCGCCGACGCAGGTCAGGTGAATGATTTGATTGAGGATCAACAATTGGCCGTTGAGGCCATCGAGCATGGCCCCGTGGCCGACCGGGGCGAGGGTGGCCAGCAGCAGGCTGGCGAGGCCGATTCGCAGGGGCAGGTTTGCACGCAAGGGTGTCATCAGCAGCGCGACCAACAACGCATTGAGCAGCAAATGCCAGCGCCAGACCTGGCCGAAAAATGTATTGCCCAGCACCAGTCGCAAGGTCGTCGGATCGAATGCCGCTTCCCACGAACCGGCCATGCTGGCGGTGATCAGCAGCAACCAGCTAACGCCAGTGACCAACGCCACCGCCGCCAGCCAGCGGGTTGTTTTCGTCAGTCGCTGATCCAGATGTCCAGCGTCGCCATTGACCAGCAGAGGCCTGAACACCCACGCACCGAACAGCATCAGCACGACGGTGAAATGCACAAAGCGGCACAGCACCAGCGCGCTCGTCATGAATTACTGGCCAACCTTGAAGCTATAGGCGCCTTCGCTTTTGTGGGTATCGACCGACACCGCGTGCCATTCGACTTTGTAGGCACCCGCTGCCAATGGTGCGGCCGGGGTGACGACCAGGGTTTTCTTGTCGCTGCCTTCGGTGGCGAGGCTCTTCACCGGCACGTTGCTGCCGTCCTTGCTGATCGTGACTTTGGAAAAGGTTGCTTCAACGCCTTCGGAAAACACCAGGCGCAGTTCCGACGGTGCGCCCACCGTGCTGTCGGCGGCCGGGGTCTGGGCTTTCAGATGGGCGTGAGCAAATACAGATGAAGCGACGAACAGCGAGCCGAGCAGGGCGACGGTGGTCAGGGTTTTCTTGAGCAGCATCGTGGAACACCTCTGAGGCGGGTTCGAAAAGGCGCTCAGTCTACCTGCGAGAAGCTGGCTGTACGAAGTTTCGTTTTCCCTTGTCGCCGCGAGGTAGAGCGGATGCTAGTCTTGAGCAACGCTGTTGTCAGGGAGCCCTCATGGGCAATCACAAGATCGAGATTCGTCGCAGTAACGTCGAAAAAATTCTGTTGGGAGCCGAAAAGGTTTTCGCCGAAAAAGGTTTCGGTGGCACCGCCATGGCCGACATCGCCGCCGAAGTGCAACTGCCGCGCTCCAACCTCCATTACTACTTCAGTACCAAGAGTGAGCTGTACAGCGCCGTGCTGTTGGGTTTGCTGGAAGTGTGGAAACAGGACGCGCTGTGCTTCGAGATGTTCGACGACCCGCGCGTGGTGCTCAGCAGCTACATCCGCGCCAAGATGAACCACTCCCGCAGCCGGCCTTACGGCTCCAAAGTCTGGGCCAACGAAATCATCCATGGTGCGCCGACCCTGGGTGAGAAACTGGACGTCAGTCTGTACGACTGGGCCAAGATGAAAGAAGCGAAAATTCGCCAGTGGGTGGATGACAAACGCATCCTGCCGGTGGAACCTTCGAGCTTGCTGTACATGATCTGGGCGTCGACCCAGCACTACGCCGACTTTGATCATCAGGTGAATATTCTGAATGACCATCAACCGTTGTCGGACATGCAGTTCGAGCGGGCGGTGCAGACGGTGACGAGTGTGATCTTGCGGGGGATTGGATTAGAACCTTGAAGCTTGCGGAGCAGCTGCCGCCCTCATCGCGAGCAGGCTCGCTCCCACATTTGAAATGCATTCCAATGTGGGAGTGAGCCTGCTCGCGATGGCGTCCGTTCAGACTGTCACGTGATACGGATTCCTCGGATCATGATTCCAATCCAGAAACGGCTTCCCGTTCTCGATCGGCACCATCTCGATACAATCCTGCACCGGGCACGTGATCTGGCACAGATTGCACCCCACGCACTCATCATCAATCACTTCATACTTATGCGTCCCGTCCGCCTGCTTAAGGCTCGCTACCGCCTGGTGCGAAGTATCTTCGCAAGCAATGTGGCAACGACCGCAACCAATGCAGGCCTCCTGGTCAATTTTGGCAATCACCTGATAGTTAATGTCCAGGTACTTCCAGTCCGTGGTGTTGCCCACCGCACGCCCGGAAAAATCAGACACGCTGGCGTAGCCCTGACTGTCCATCCAGCGTGACAACCCGTCCTTCATCTCCTCGACAATCCGGAAGCCATGCAGCATCGCCGCCGTGCACACCTGCACCGAGCCGCTGCCCAGCGCGATGAATTCCGCCGCGTCGCGCCAGCTGCTGATGCCGCCAATGCCGGAGATCGGCAGGCCTTGGGTCTGTGGATCGCGGGCGATTTCGGCGACCATGTTCAGCGCAATCGGCTTCACCGCCGAACCGCAATAACCGCCGTGGGTGCTTTGACTGCCCACGGCGGGATTGGCGACCATGCGCTCCAGGTTGACGCTGGTGATCGAGTTGATCGTGTTGATCAACGACACCGCATCCGCACCACCGCGATGGGCTGCGCGGGCGGCGACGCGAATGTCGGTGATGTTCGGTGTGAGCTTGACGATCACCGGCAGCGAGCAATACGTCTTGCACCAACGGGTGACCTGCTCGACATACTCCGGCACCTGGCCGACCGCCGCACCCATGCCGCGCTCCGGCATCCCGTGCGGGCAACCGAAGTTCAGCTCGATGCCATCGGCGCCGGTGGCTTCCACCAGGGGCAGGATGCTTTTCCAGGATTCTTCGACGCAGGGCACCATCAGCGACACGATCAGCGCGCGGTCCGGCCAGTCCTTTTTGACCTGAGTGATTTCCCGCAGGTTGATCTCCAGCGAGCGATCGGTGATCAGCTCGATGTTGTTGAAACCCACCACTTCGCGGTTGGCACCGAAGTGCGCCGAGTAACGCGACGACACGTTGACCGCCGCCGGGTCTTCACCCAGGGTTTTCCAGACCACGCCACCCCAGCCGGCCTCGAAGGCGCGAACCACGTTGTAGGCTTTGTCGGTCGGTGGCGCGGAGGCCAGCCAGAACGGATTGGGGGCTTTGATGCCGGCGAAGACAATCGAGAGATCGGCCATTTACGCAGCCTCCACGTTGAGCATGAGTTGGGCGTTGATCGCCTCGGCGGCCCGTTTGCCGTGCTGCACGGCCTGCACGGTGAGGTCCTGATCGAGACTGGTGCAGTCGCCGCCGGCGTACACGCCGGGGATGCTGGTGCGCAGGTTTTCGTCCACTTGAATCCGCTCGCCTTGACGCTTGAGCTCCCGGGCCAGTGGGTCGGCGAGGGCGCTGGCGTCGAAGGCCTGGCCGATGGCTTTGAAGATGGCGTCTGCGGCCAGTTCGAAGGTTTCGCCGGTGGTTTGCAGGCGACCTTCGACTAACCCTGTACGGGCGAAGCGCATGCCGCGTACTTGGCCTTGATCATCGAGTAGCACTTCTTCAGGTTGAGCCCACGTCAACAGGCGCACCTGATTGGCCTTGGCGATGTCCTGTTCGTGACCGGTCGCGCCCATTTCCTCGAAACCGCGGCGGTACACCAGATTGACGTCGCGTGCCCCCAAACGTGCCATTTGCACGGCCATGTCGATGGCGGTGTTGCCGGCGCCCAAAACGATACAACGGTCAGCGAGGGGGAGTTGGGTCAGGTCATCGGCCTGACGCAGTTCGCGGATGTAGTCAGTAGCGGCGAGCAGGCCCGGTGCATCTTCATGGGCTAGCCCCAGCTGTTTGCTGGCGGCCAGGCCCAGCCCAAGGAACACCGCATCGAACTGCTGATGCAGATCGCTGAGGGTCAGGTTCTCTCCAAGTTTCTGCCCGTGGCGGATTTCGATTCCGCCGATTTCCAATAGAAATTCAAGTTCCTTCTGCGCGTAATCGTCCACCAGTTTGTACTTGGCGATCCCATATTCGTTGAGGCCGCCAGCCTTTTCCCGCGCCTCGAAAATCACCACGTCATGACCGTGCATGGCACTGCGGTGAGCGCAGGACAACCCGGCCGGACCGGAGCCGACCACGGCGATGCGCTTTCCGGTTGAGGCAGCACGGGTGAAGGGGTGTTCGCTGAAGTGTGCGTTGTCGACGGCGTAACGCTGCAACAGGCCGATCAGCACCGGTGCGCATTCATGGTCGTTGTTGCGCACGCAGGCTTGCTGGCAAAGCACTTCCGTCGGGCACACCCGGGCGCAACTGCCGCCGAGGATGTTCGCCGAGAGTATTTTCTGCGCGGCGCCCTGAACGTTTTCCTGATGGATATTGCGGATGAACGACGGAATGTCGATCTCGCTTGGACAGGCATTCACGCACGGCGCGTCGTAGCAATACAGACAGCGCGAGGCTTCCAGATGGGCCTGGCGGTCGTTGAGCGGTGGCGCCAGATCGGTGAAATGGCCGGCGAGGGCGGCCGCATTCTCGTGCGGATGCGGGAGGTGGTTCAGGGTCTTGATCACGGTGTTGGCCTCACGGTTATTGAGGTACTGCCTCTGATGGGCATTGAGCTTTTCGTCGTCAGGGCTGCCGCCTTCGCGAGCAAGCCCGCTCCCACATTTGAAATGCATTCCCCTGTGGGAGCGGGCTTGCTCGCGAAGGCCGAAGGCCTCGATTTCAGCGTTTCACCGCTGTCGGCCTGTTCAACTCAGCCCGCTTGCTCAGCAAATCAAACACCGCCGGATACGCCGGCCGCTCGACATACCGCCCGGCACCGCGCTCGGCGCGCAAATCACCATCGACCCACACCACCCGACCCTGGCTGACGGTGTGGCTCGGCACACCGCGCACGGTCTTGCCTTCGAAGATGTTGAAGTCCACTTGCTGATGGTGAGTCTGTGCTGAAATCGTCCGCGTACCTTCCGGATCCCACAGCACCAGGTCCGCATCCGCACCCACGCGAATCGCGCCTTTGCGCGGGTAGAGGTTGAAGATTTTCGCGGTGTTGGTGGAGGTGAGCGCCACGAAGTGCTGCATCGACAAACGCCCGGTGTTCACCCCTTCATGCCAGAGCACCGCCATGCGGTCTTCGATACCGGCCGTGCCATTGGGGATCTTGCTGAAGTCGTCGCGGCCGGCGGCTTTTTGCTCGGCACAGAAGCAGCAGTGGTCGGTGGCGGTGGTGTGCAGGTTGCCCGATTGCAGACCGTGCCAAAGCGCCTCTTGATGTCCGCGCGGACGAAAGGGCGGGCTCATCACGTAACCGGCGGCGGTCTGCCAGTCCGGGTGTTGATAGACGCTGTCGTCCAGCAGCAAATGCCCGGCCAGGACTTCGCCGTAGACTTGTTGGCCCTTGCTGCGGGCGTAGGTGATTTCGTCGAGGGCTTCCTTGGTCGAGACATGCACCAGATACAGCGGCGTGCCTAACGTTTCGGCGATGCGGATCGCCCGACTGGCCGCTTCACCTTCCACCTGCGAAGGGCGCGACAACGGATGCGCTTCGGGGCCGGTCATGCCCTGGGCCATCAACTTGCGTTGCAGGTGATAGACCAGCTCACCGTTTTCCGCATGCACGGTCGGCACGGCGCCCAATTCCAGGCAGCGCTCGAAACTCGCAACCAAAGTGTCGTCGGCGGCCATGATCGCGTTCTTGTAGGCCATGAAATGCTTGAAGCTGTTGACCCCGTGTTGGCTGACCAGCTCGGCCATTTCCTCGCGCACCTGTTCGCTCCACCAGGTGATCGCGACGTGGAAACCGTAATCCGACGCCGACTTCTCGGCCCAGCCGCGCCACTGATGAAAGGCTTCCATCAAGGATTGCTGCGGGTTGGGAATCACAAAGTCGATGATCGACGTCGTGCCACCGGCAAGTCCTGCCGCGGTGCCACTGAAGAAGTCTTCACTGGCCACCGTGCCCATGAAGGGCAGTTGCATGTGCGTGTGCGGATCGATGCCACCGGGCATCAAGTATTGGCCGCTGCCGTCGAGCACTTCGGCACCCGCCGGAACATCAAGATTTTCGCCGATGGCTTTGATCACGCCGTCGGCGCAATAGACGTCGGCGCGATAACTTTCATCATGGGTAATAACGGTGGCGCCACGGATCAACAGAGACATTCCGAGTTCCTCGCAGGCAATGACCGACTGGTGCCGGTTCTAAATGTTTTATATGAAGCCTGCGCAAACAGGTGTATTCCTGTCAGCGCTGTCAGGAATAAACGCTAGTCTGAGTTTGAGGATTGAGCAAGAATATTTTTTATAAGCTTATATATGTTTTAAGTAACTGATAATTAACGATTAAATCGTTAGATCACCAAAATGGTGAGGCCTCTCACCATTTTGACGCACTTGACAGGTTGTAAAAATAGACGAGATTTCTTATGTGAAATCAGCCGCTTGAGGATGGTCTATGGTTGATGCGCGACGTTGAAAAAAAGTGGTGTGCACCAGATTGAGTCCTGACTGTTCGGACAACTTGCCTGGCATTTGGCCTGAGTGAACAAGCAAGTAACCGATGACTCATCGGCTATTTAAATAAAACTGATAAACATCAGTTGGTTACAAAGTTTTTATGGAACTGCCCGATGCGCAAACGGGGTAACCGGCACGTTAATTGATGCCGCCAGCCCCTGATGAGCAAAAAATAATTCAAAGAACAGTGGAGCGGCCATGCAACAGATCAGATCGCAAGTGACCGAGCGCGACGGCTTGTTTGAGCTCGAAGCCGGCAGTGATGTCCTCGACAGCCCCCGTTTCAACCACGACATGGCACCGACCAAGGTGCGCGAACGCACCTGGAACAAATGGCACATCACCGCGCTATGGATTGGCATGGCGGTCTGCGTGCCGACCTACACCCTCGGCGGCGTGCTCACCGCGTATTTTGGCCTGAGCGTCGGCGAAGCGCTGCTGGCGATTCTGTTCGCCAACATCATCGTCCTGATCCCGTTGACCCTGAACGCCTTTCCCGGCACCAAATACGGCATCCCGTTTCCGGTGTTGTTGCGTTCGTCCTTCGGCATCCTCGGCTCCAACATTCCATGCCTGATCCGGGCGCTGGTGGCGTGTGGCTGGTTCGGCATTCAGACGATGTTCGGCGGGCTGGCCATTCACCTGTTTCTCGGCTCGGTGTTCGACGGTTGGAAATCCCTTGGCGGTACCGGTGAAGTGATCGGGTTCATGATGTTCTGGGCCTTGAACCTGTGGGTGGTGATACGCGGTGCGGACTCGATCAAATGGCTGGAAACCCTCTCGGCGCCGTTGTTGATATTGGTGGGTGTGGGCCTGTTGGTATGGGCGATGCCGAACGTGTCGATGACTGAGTTGCTGGCGATCCCGGCCAAACGTCCGGAAGGCGCGAGCGTGGTCAGTTACTTTGCCGCCGGGCTGACCGCCATGGTCGGGTTCTGGGCCACCTTGTCCCTGAATATTCCGGATTTCAGCCGCTATGCAAAAAGCCAGAAGGATCAGATCGTCGGGCAGATTATCGGCTTGCCCCTGACCATGTTTCTGTTCGCCTCCCTCGGCGTGGTGATGACCGCCGCCTCGGTAAAACTGGTGGGCGTCACCGTCTCCGATCCGGTCACCCTGATCGGTCATATCCAGAGCCCGGTCTGGGTCGCACTGGCCATGGCGCTGATCATCATCGCCACGCTGTCGACCAACACGGCGGCCAACATTGTTTCGCCGACCAACGATTTCCAGAACGTCGCCCCCAAGCTCATCAACCGCACCACAGCGGTGATGCTCACCGGCCTGGTCGGCTTGGCGCTGATGGCCCATGAGCTGTTGAAGAAGCTCGGTTTGATCGTCTCGGATTTAAGCCTGGAGACGGTGTATTCCAACTGGTTGCTGGGTTATTCGAGCCTGTTGGGCCCGATCGCCGGGATCATGGTGGTGGACTATTTCCTGATCAAGAAACAGCAACTGGACCTGGCCGGCCTCTATCGCGATGACGTTTACCCTGCGTGGAACTGGTTAGGGTTCATCGCGTTCGGCGTGCCGGTGGCGCTGACGCTGCTGTCGCTCGGCAGCAATGCATTCAGTTGGTTCTACGACTATGGCTGGTTCACCGGCTCGGTGCTGGGAGGGCTGATTTATTACGGGTTGTGCTCGATGCGGCCCAGCCCGTCTGTTGCGAAATCTCCGGTGTGAATACGGGCCTCTTCGCGGGCAAGCCCGCTCCCACAGGGATTGAGGTCGTACACAAATGCTGTGTACACCCGATTCACTGTGGGAGCGGGCTTGCCCGCGAAGACGGCCTCGAATACACCCAAGAAATGCCTGAAGAAACCTATAACAACTGCCTGAGGAGATCATCATGAACGCTGCCGTAGACGTTCTGCAGTCCACCCATCAGCACATCAACCGCGACCGTCTGTGGCAGTCGCTCATGGATTTGGCCAAGCTCGGCGCCACGGTCAAGGGCGGCGTCTGTCGCCTGGCCCTGACCGACCTCGACCGCCAGGCCCGGGACATTTTCGTCAACTGGTGCGAGGAGGCCGGTTGCACCGTCAGCATCGACGCCGTCGGCAACATCTTCGCCCGCCGCCCCGGCCGCAACCCGAACCTGCCGCCGGTGATGACCGGCAGCCACATCGACACCCAACCCACCGGCGGCAAGTTCGACGGCTGCTTCGGCGTACTGGCCGGCGTCGAAGTGCTGCGTACCCTCAATGACCTCGGCGTGGAAACCGAAGCGCCGCTGGAAGTCGTGGTCTGGACCAACGAGGAAGGCTCACGCTTCGCTCCGTGCATGATGGGCTCCGGTGTATTCGCAGAAAAATTCACCCTCGAAGAAACCCTGGCCAAGGTCGATGCCGAGGGCGTCACCGTCGGTGAAGCCTTGAACGCCATTGGCTATGCTGGCGAGCGCAAGGTCAGTGGCCATGCCGTCGGCGCCTATTTCGAGGCCCATATCGAGCAAGGCCCGATCCTCGAAGACGAACACAAAACCATCGGTGTGGTGATGGGTGCCCTCGGGCAGAAATGGTTCGACCTGAAACTGCGCGGCGTCGAAGCCCACGCCGGCCCGACACCGATGCACCTGCGCAAGGACGCCCTGGTCGGCGCCGCGGTGATCGTCGGTGCAGTCAACCGCGCCGCCCTCGGCCATCAACCCCACGCCTGCGGCACCGTCGGCTGTCTGCAAGCCTATCCCGGCTCGCGCAACGTCATCCCCGGCGAAGTGCGCATGACCCTGGACTTCCGGCATCTGGAACCGGCGCGGCTGGACTCGATGATCGCCGAAGTCCGCGAAGTCATCGAAACCACCTGCGAGGAACATGGCCTGACCTTCGAACTCACACCCACTGCGGACTTCCCGCCGCTGTACTTCGACAAAGGTTGCGTCGAAGCGGTACGCGGTGCTGCTCAAGGGTTGGGCCTGTCGCACATGGACATCGTCAGCGGAGCAGGGCATGACGCAATCTTCCTCGCCGAACTCGGCCCGACCGGGATGATCTTCGTACCGTGCGAAGGCGGCATCAGCCACAACGAAATCGAAAACGCCGCGCCGGATGACCTGGCGGCCGGGTGTGCGGTGTTGTTGCGGGCGATGCTGGCGGCTTCGGCGGCGATTGCCAGCGGAGAATTGGCGGCCTGAAACGCAAAAAACCGTAGCCTTCGGCAATGAGTGCGCCGCCGAAGGCTACGACTTCTAGAGGCAGACCTGGCGAGGCGATTTAACGACGCGCTTGCAACAGGCTGAATAGCAACATCCCCGCCAGCATGGCAATCGCAAACACCCACGCCTGCCAATGCCCCGTCGGCAACAGCACCAGCGCCGGCCCGGGGCAGATGCCCGCAATGCCCCAACCGACCCCGAACAGCAAACTGCCACCGATCAAGCGTCGATCCAGTTCACGACTGACCGGCAACTGCATAGGCTCCCCCAGCAATGACTTGGATTGTTTCATGGCCCAGTGAAACGGCACCCAGGCCACGGCAATCGCCCCGATCATCACCAGCGCCAGGGAGGGATCCCACAGACCGGCGATATCGAGAAACCCCAGTACTTTGGCCGGATTGGCCATGCCGGCCAACAGCAGGCCGATGCCGAACAACAGGCCGGCGAGGAAAGCCGTGAGTTTTTTCATGTTCAAAACCCCAGTAGATGGCGCAGCACAAACACGGTCACAAAGCCCGCGAACATGAAGCTCAACGTTGCGACGATGGAGCGTGGTGACAGCCGCGAGATACCGCACACCCCGTGGCCACTGGTGCAACCAGAGCCATAACGGGTGCCGATGCCGACGCACAGTCCGGCGATGATCAACCCGACGATGCCGGACTTGAATTCAATGGTCGGCCACACCTGAAACAGCGCCCACAATAGGGGCGCCGCCAGTAGTCCGAGGATGAACAAGGCTTTTTCGCCCCGTCCCGAATCACCTGGCGATAGCAGACTGCCGAGCAATCCACTAATCCCGGCGACCCGTCCATTGGCCATGACCATCACGCTGGCCGCCACGCCGATCAACGCTCCGCCTGCCAACGCGGACCAAGGTGTGAAATGCAGCGTATCCAGCATCATGGCAACTCTCCAGGCAGGTAAGGGACAACATTAAATCACTCTTTTACCTGAGCTTAGGGCAGCCGCCGCGAGAAGGCGCTACGACCAAAAGATCAAAGTTTTTATCGGCGCGTCACAAACCATAACGCTGGATCGTCATCTCGTTGAATCCCCCAAACAGTGGAGCAACACGATGTCGTCCAATACCCAACCGGTCAACCTGCTGCAATCGATTCCTCAGGTGTTCGAAAGCCTGACCCAGGTCCATGTCACCCTCGACAGCCACGATCTGGACCCAACCCTCAAACACTTGCTGCACCTGCGTGCCTCGCAGATTAACCAGTGCGGTTTCTGCGTGAAGATGCACACTCGCGAGGCCCGTGAGGCCAATGAAACCAACGAACGGCTGGACCGCTTGATCGTCTGGCGCCACGTCAGTGATTTCAGCGCCGCCGAACGCGCCGCCCTGGCTTGGACCGAAGCCCTGACCGTGCTCGATGAAAAGACCGACTACGCCAGCCTGCGCGGTGACTTGCGCGACCACTTCAATGACGCGCAAATCGGTGCCTTGACGGCCGAGATCGGCATGATCAACCTGTGGAACCGTTTGCAGGTGTCGAGGCACTGATTTGATGAACTCCGCTGAAAACGCCGCCGCTGTGTTCGAGCAGCGCCGGCCCTTTTTGCTCGGTCTGGCGTATCGCATCCTCGGCTCCCGCGCCGAAGCCGAGGATGTCGTGCAAGAGCTGTTCATCAAATGGCTGGAGGCCGACCGCGCCGCCATTGCCACGCCGGCCGCCTGGCTGACCACGGCGTGCACCCGGCACTGCATCGATTTGCTGCGCTCTGCTCACACGTCGCGGGTTGATTACATCGGCACCTGGCTGCCGGAACCGATTCACACCACCCATCACGACTCACCCGAACACCGGCATGAACTGGCCTCGTCGCTGTCCACCGCGTTCCTGTTGCTGTTGGAGCGGTTAACCCCCAAGGAGCGTGCGGCGTACCTGCTCTACGAAATTTTCGACATGGATTACGCGCAAGTCGCGGATGCGGTCGGGGTTCAAGAGGCTGCCTGCCGCAAACTGGTGTCCCGAGCCAAGGCCAGCCTCGGCAGCGGGCAAACGCGCTTTCAGCCGGAACCGGCGCGTCAGGACCAGTTGCTCAACGCCTTCCATAGCGCCATCGCCAGCGGCTCGACCAACGCTCTGATGGCGATGCTGAGCGAAGACGTCGAACTCTGCGCCGACAGCGGCGGCAAGGCCTCGGCGATCCGCGAAACGTTGTCTGGCATGTCCAGCGTGCTGGATTTCATTGGCCAGTCGTTGCACGTCTATTGGCAGACTTGCGAATGGCTGCCCAGCGAAATCAATGGTGCTCAAGGCGTGATCATCAAGGCGGACGGGGTCATTACTGCGTCGATGACCTTTGGTTTTGATGAAGGGGGGCGGGTGAGCCGGATTTTCATCATGCGTAACCCGGAGAAGTTGGCGGGGTTGCAGGATTTGTTGGATGTGCAGTGACGCAGTGCAGCGGCGTTGTGCCCCAGAGCGAAGGGATTTGCAATATTGACGGTATACGGTGAGCTCCAATTAATGCCATTGACGCGTTATTTCCTGCCACTGATCGTCTGACAGCCACTTATCTGCCACCGGAAAGAAAATATTTTCCTCCGAGTCCATATGATCGAAATATTTTTTGATGAAATCCTCGACAGTGTCAGCAATTACTCTCGGTTCCAGAGTTGTGTCCTCCAATGTCTTCAACTGTCCGGCAATGCGTCCAAATGCTTGGTGATCTCGCTCGATATCCTTGACCCGTTGGTGGATCGGTGCCTCAGTCGCTAGCAAGGCCAGCCGAATAAGTTCTTCATTTTCGTGGTGGTGTCGCTCTGCATCACCATGCAAGGTTTCCAGCATCTTGAACAACAGATTGCAGTCATCAGCACCATCGGGTTCATGCTTCATCTTTCTCAGCAACTCTTTGATCTGAGTAATTTTTATAGCCACCTCATGATGATAGGCCTGAAGTTCTTTCAACAAGACGTTCATATCAAATCCTCACGACACCAAATCATCACAGAGAAATATTCTTTAACCAGCAATCTCCAAGGATACCCAAGCCTTTAAATTTCCATATTTATCAATAGCTTTCCAATCGCGCCCAGCAGAACTATTTACCCTTTTGAGTATAGGCGAGCACAAAGATCTCACCTCCGGAAATTTGCCGTCCTCGTCACAGGGATCGCGTTCGCAAGATCCCGCAGGTGAGCCATTTGCACTATCCCACCCCCTCGCGGTCGTAATCTTCACAGGGCGGCGCATGAATGCGCCGCCGTACGCGTGGAGATCCAATGAGCCAGGACGTCCTGACCACCGAAACCAATCGCCGTCAGTTGCAGCAGATCATCGCCGGCCTGTCCGATGGGGTGATTCTGCTGGAGCTCGACCAGACCCTTCTCTGGGCCAATGACGCCGCGTTGGCCATGCACGGCGTCGGGCAACTCAGCGAGCTGGGGGCGGATGCCAGGGAGTACGCCAAGCGCTTCGCCTTGCGTTATCGCAATAATCACCCGGTTCAGACCGACAATTATCCGATCAGCCGCGTCGCCCGAGGCGAGTCCTTCAGTGATGTGTTGGTTGAGGTGACGCCTGCCGACGACGAAGAGCGCACCTGGGTTCACAGCGTGCGCAGCATGGTGTTGGCCGACAGCGCTGGCAAGCCGGAGTCGCTGGTGCTGATCATGAACGATGTCACGGAGTGGGCCAGCGCCGAACAGCGTTTCGAAAAAACCTTCAATGCCAACCCGGCCCCGGCGGTGATCTGTCGCCTCAGCGATTTACGCTACATCAAGGTCAACCCGGGTTTCCTGGAGATGACCGGCTATACCCGTGATCAGGTGATCGGCCGTTCGACCTATGAACTGGACGTGCTGGAGGGCGCCGAAAACAGAGACCTGGCCAAGCAGCGGTTGCGCGAAGGGGTGACCATTCCGCAAATGCAGGCGCAGTTGCAGTTAGCCGAAGGTGGCAGCAAACAGGTGATCGTCGCTGGCCAGCCCCTTGAACTGAACGACGAAGCCTGCATGCTGTTTTCCTTCGTCGACATCGAGCCTCGGCATAAAGCCGAAGTCGCCCTGCGCCAGAGCGAGGAACGTTTTGCCAAGGCTTTTCGACTGACCCCTGTGCCGATCCTGGTGTGCAACGCCGTCGATCAGGTGGTGATGGACGTCAATGAAGCCTTCCTCGATACGCTCGCGTATTCCAGTGAGGAAGTGCTTGGTAAATCGGTAACGCAGATCGATTTTATTGATGACACAGGTGCCCGCGCGCGACTGTTTACGGCGCTGGAAAAAAACGGAAGCGTGGATCGTGTCGATGTCCGGGTACGCAAGAAAGGCGCCGGGCTGATCGATTGTGCGGTCTCGGCCGACACCGTGAACATTCAGGACCGGCCCTGCTACCTGCTGGTGTTTATGGACATCACCGAACGTAAACGCACGGAGCTGGAGTTGGTGTCGGCGATCGAAGAGGTCATGAAAGACGCCTCCTGGTTCAGCCGCACGCTCATCGAGAAACTCGCTAACGTGAAAAACGTCAACTCGCCGCTGTTGCCTAGTGTGTCTTTCACCGACCTGACTGCCCGCGAGCGTGATGTGCTTGGCCTGATTTGCGAAGGCCTGGCCGACAAGGAAATCGCTGCACGGCTCAAACTTGCACCGAATACGGTGCGCAACCATGTCTCGACGGTGTATTCCAAGCTCGATGTTCACAGTCGCAGCGAGGCGATTGTCTGGGCTCGCGAGCGCGGTTTGTTCTCCAGCGAGTGGCGGCCCAAGGCTCAGCGTTAGGTGCAAATGCACTACTCGATGGGGTGCAAATTGATGTTCTGGACGGGGGCGGCAGTTCTTAGGCTGTAAGGGTGCGATACAGGTCTTCAGGTATCGCGTCCTTTCAAAACAGCGACAGGAACTGCCAGATGATTTATGTGACGCAATTGCGTATGCAACTGGAGCGGAGCTTTTCGCCGTTGGCCTGTGAGTGCAAGGTTACGGGTGAACATTCACTGACGGTGAAGCTCTATCATCCGGTGTCGGGGCAGGTGGATCTGGTGGTCAGTGGGTTGAGCGTGGCCAACCTCAGAACGCCGGAGGCGGTGGCAGCGTTGATCGAAGAGCTGCGTTATGAACTTGAGAGCAACACATTGCATTGTCGCGAGACATCTTAGGAACTGTCAGGTTTTGCCGACGGTCGTACAAGGAATACGAGAGTATTTTTCTGTGACCGGTCCGCGGATACGCGGTGAGAACGTTGGGTCGCGGAATATGTCGATCACTTACCGCGGGTCAATCTATGAAAAGTCTTGGGAAACGCACTTTTACAACACTGTCGTTCGCACTCTGCATGGCGATTCTGGGTGGTTGTGCGAGTCCGCCACCGCCACCTCCCGCTGCACCGCCTCCACCCCCTGTGCGCACCTGCCAAACCACTGAAAATACTGATGTACAAGGCGATGTGAGGGCTGAGGGGCAGGTGACCCGGGAAACGACGCTCACTCGTTGCGTTACTCAATAAGCCTCCATCGGCTCACGCTGAACCGCCAGCGGCACTGTGCTGCTGGCGGGTGTCCGCGCGTTTCGCTCAGACTTCCTCGATCCTGACCCAACGCGACTCCCGCGCTGCCAACCGGATCGCCGTCGCCAGGCGTTCGACTTCCCACGCCTGTTCGAAATCCGTTCCACCCTGAGACAAGCCTGCCAGCGCCATCACCAGATCATGGACTTCCAGCGTCTTGAGTTCGTTGTAACCCAACTGATGCCCTGCCGCCGGACTGAACGCCGCATAACCCGGCAGATTCGGCCCTGCCAGCAAGCGTTGGAAACCGTCCTGGCCGGCACGAAACAGACGCAGTTCATTCAGGCGCTCCTGATCGAACACCAGCGTCCCTCGGGTGCCGCTGATTTCAAAACTCAGGTGATTCTTGTAGCCGTGCTTGAGCCAACTGCTGCTGAACGTGCCACGGGCGCCGTTGGCAAATCGCAACAAGGCGTGGACCTGATCGTCGACCGCGATACTGCGTTGTTCCGGGCTGCCCGCCGTGGCGGGACGTTGCCGGTGCACGGTCTGGGTGTCGGCGCTCACTGCCTCGACATCGCCCACCAGATAGCGGGCCATGGCCAACAAGTGACTGCCCAGATCGGCCAGTGCGCCACCGGCATGATTGGCATCGCAACGCCACGACCAGGGCGACGCGGGATCGGCCATGAAGTCTTCGCTGAATTCACCCTGGAAACTGATGATCTGACCCAGGTCGCCGTTTTCAATCAGCTCCCGGGCCAGCCCGATCATCGGGTTGTGCTGATAGTTGTAACCCACCCGCGTCACCACGCCTGCCGCTTTGGCCGCCAGGCGCATGGCGTCGGCCTGTTGCAGATTCACCGCCAACGGCTTTTCGCAATACACCGGTTTGCCGGCGGCGAGGGCGGCCATGGCCATGGGGTAATGCAGGTGGTTGGGTGTGGTGATGGCGATCAGATTGACCTTGGGGTCATCGATCAGTTGCTGCCAGTCGCTATGCGCGGTGTCGAAACCCCAGGCGTCGGCGCAGTGGCGGGCACGCTGCGGATCGGCGTCGGCCAGGGCGGCGAGTTTGAGCTTGAGGGGCAGTTCGAAAACCGCACTGACGTTGCGAAACGCCAAGGCATGGGCGCGGCCCATGAAACCTGTGCCGATGAGTCCGATACCGAGTTCGCGCATAGCCGGGGTCCTTTTGGGATTTTGTTTTCAGGAGGGGCTATTTATGGAATAAATATTCCTTATTTGCAAATGGTGGAATTAATATTCTTTCGCGTGTTCGTTCCCACGCTCTGTGAACGATCATTAGCGCAAAAAAAGAAGGCAGCCCGAAGGCTGCCTTTTGTTCATCCGGTAAATCGGATCAGGACAAGAACCCACCATCCACATTCAACGACACCCCAGTGGTGTAACTCGACGCATCACTGGCCAGATACAACACCGCTCCCGCCATCTCACTCGGGTCCGCCACACGCTTGAGTGGAATCTGTTGCAGTGCGGTGTTCAAAATAGCCTCGTTTTTCACCAGTGCCGAAGCAAATTTGGTGTCGGTCAGGCCCGGCAGCAGGGCGTTGCAGCGGATGCCGAACTGCGCGCATTCCTTGGCGAACACTTTGGTCATGTTGATGACCGCCGCTTTGGTCACCGAGTAGATGCCCTGGAAGATTCCCGGCGAGATGCCGTTGATCGAGGCGACGTTGATGATGCTGCCGCCGCCGTTTTCGCGCATCAGCTTGCCGGCTTCCACCGACATGAAGAAGTAGCCGCGGATATTCACGTCGACGGTTTTCTGGAACGCGCTGAGGTCGGTGTCCAGTACGTTGCAGAACTGTGGGTTGGTCGCCGCGTTGTTGACCAGGATGTCCAGGCGCCCGAATTGTTCGCGGATGCCGGCGAAGACTTGGCTGATCTGTTCCATTTCACCAATGTGGCAAGCCACCGCAGTGGCTTTGCCGCCAGCGGCGATGATCGCGTCGGCCACGTGCTGGCAGCCGTCGAGTTTGCGGCTCGAGACGATGACGTGGGCGCCTTGCTGGGCCAGCAGTTTGGCGATGGCTTCACCGATACCACGGCTGGCGCCAGACACGAATGCGATTTTGCCGTCGAGGTCGAACAACTGAGTCTTGGACATGGTTTTTCCTTGTTATTGGGGCCAGTGGCGTGATCAGAGGCTGGATTTTGAAATGACTTGCAGGCTCATCTGCTCCAGCAGTTTGTTCATGTGAATGAACTGTGCGAAGCGTTTGTCCTGGGTCTGACCATGGAAGAAGCGGTAGTAGATCTGCTGCACGATGCCGGCCAGGCGGAACAGGCCGTAGGTGTAGTAGAAGTCGAAGTTGTCGATCTGGATGCCTGAACGCTCGGCGTAGTAATCGACGAACTCACGGCGGGTCAGCATCCCCGGGGCGTGGCTCGGTTGGCGGCGCATCAATTGCACCGGTGCCGGGTCGTCGGCTTCGATCCAGTAGGCGAGGGTGTTGCCCAGGTCCATCAGCGGGTCGCCGAGGGTGGTCAGTTCCCAGTCGAGCACGCCGATGATGTCCATCGGGTTGTTCGGGTCGAGGATCACGTTGTCGAAGCGGTAGTCGTTGTGGACGATGCTGGAGGTCGGGTGATCGGCCGGCATCTTGTCGTTGAGCCAGGCTTTGACCGCTTCCCACTTCGGCGCGTCCGGGGTCAGGGCTTTCTCGTAGCGATCGCTCCAGCCTTTGATCTGCCGCGCGACATAACCTTCGGGTTTGCCGAGGTCACCCAAGCCATAGGCGTTGTAGTCAACCCGGTGCAGTTCGACGAACTTGTCGATGAAGCTCTTGCACAGCGTTTCGGTTTTCGCCGAATCCAGACCCAGTTCCGGGGGCAGTTCGGAGCGCAGGATGATCCCCTTGACCCGCTCCATCACATAGAACTCGGCGCCGATCACCGATTCATCGGTGCAATGCACGTAGGCTTTCGGGCAGTACGGAAAGCCGTCCCGGAGCTGATTGAGGATGCGAAATTCGCGGCCCATGTCGTGGGCGGACTTGGCCTTGTGGCCAAACGGCGGGCGACGCAGGACAAACTCCTGTTCGGGGTATTCGAGCAAGTAGGTGAGGTTCGACGCACCGCCCGGGAACTGGCTGATCTGCGGCAAACCACTCAGGCCCGGAATGTGGGCCTTGAGGTACGGATCGATCAGGCTGGCATCGAGCTCTTCGCCGGTGCGGATACGGGTGGACTGGTCAGTAAGCGCCATGCTTATCCCTTCTGCTTATTTTGGAGGCCAGACATCATTGACTAATCTAATGGTGCGCCGGGGGAGCCACAAGCGTGGCACGGTCTTATAGGTTAGCGTGTTGCTGGATAATCAACGTTCCTGATGTGCGAAAGCAGCCTCGGCGGACTATGGTTCAGGGGAGGGTACTTCCAGGAAGGAGGTTTGAAATGGGTTGTCCGCAAGTCTGTGCCACCGCAACCCTGCAGTGCAGCTTCGGCGCGGCGCCAGCCGTGCTCAACGTACTGCCGGTGAATCGCATGCTGACCGCAGGCATGCCGGCGGCGAACATCATGGATCACATCCCGCTGGTCAACGTCATGCCGTTCGGCACGTGCATGAGCATGGCCAACCCGATGGTCGCGGCCGCCACCGCCGCAGCGCTTGGCGTATTGACGCCGATGCCCTGCATCCCGGCCACCGCCACCCCCTGGATTCCCGGTGGCGCGCCGACCCTGCTGCTGGGCGGCATGCCGGCCATCGATGCCAACAGCACGCTGATGTGCAACTGGGCCGGGGTGATCAAGATTGTGATGCCGGGGCAGATGCAAATGCTGATTCCCTGACTCACACGATCAAACTGTGGGAGCGGGCTTGCTCGCGAAGGCGGCGTGTCAGGCGACATTGATGTTGAATGTGAGGGCCTCATCGCGAGCAAGCCCGCTCCCACAGGGGATCTTCTGTTAATGCAGTATTTGTGAACAACAGTGATCACTGTGGGAGCGGGCTTGCCCGCGATGGGGGCATCTCAGCCAATACAAGGGTCAGGCCTCGGCCGGATCACTCCAGCGTCTGAACCACCAGCGAACCCTGGAAATCGGCTTGCCCTCGGCGTCCAGCGGTCGCCCATCAGCAGCAAAACCCTGTTCCGGCTCCAGCAGTTGACCGTTGAGATAACGGGCCTCCACGGCCGGTTGACCGTTGGGATGAAAGCGCTGATACCGCCCCTCGCGCACGCCATCGCGGTAGAACTCCGACTCGGCCAGTTGCCCATGGGGAAAGTAATTGAACGCCTCTCCATGCAGCAGCCCTCGGCGGTAAGTCGCCTTGCGCTGTAGCCAGCCCTGCGGCGCATAGAAACTGGCGATCCCCTGCAGCTTGTCACGAACAAACGGCAGTTGCGCCGAGACCTTGCCGTTGGGGTGATAGAGCAGGGTAGTGCCTTGCAGCTCGCCCTGGCTGTAGTGCAAATCAGCCTGCGCGCGCCCGTCATCCTTGATGTGCAACGCACCGTCGAGCCTGCCATCGAGCAAGCGACCTTTGAGCTGTTTATCGTTCTGCTGCAAGTCCAGCGGCGTGATGGCCATGGATTCTCCTTGTCAGTTGACCTGCACCAGACCACCCTTGATCGTCAGCATGCCGCCGCCATCCACGGTCTGCGAAGCGGCGCCCTTGTTGGTCAGGCTGATCCCTGCATCATTGGTCATTGTCGTGCCAGCCTTGTTTTCCAATGAAGTACCGGCCTGATTGCTCACGGAGGTGCCGGCTTTCTGGCTGATCGAGGTGCTGGCCTCGGCCGCCAGATCCGCACCGCTCTTGATTGAAAAACTGCCGCCACTTTGCAACGTGAGGGTACCGGTCACCTTGATCGTCAGATTGCCGTCCACGGTCAGGCTGTAATCGCCAGTGACCTTGTGCGTGTAATTGCCACCGGTGCTGTGGGTCTGGTCAGCGCCGACGGTCACTGTGCGACTGTCCTTCACATCCAGATTGTCGCTCCCCGTCTGGATGGTCACGCTGCGTTTGCCTTTCTCCAGGGTCACGGTCTCGTCGCCTTCTTTCACCGTGCGGGTGCGGGCGTTCTGCACCGTCAGGGTTTCGTCGTGGCCGACGGTGGCGGTGGTGTCGTTGAGTACGTTGATCTTGAAATCCTTCTGCGCCTGGAGAAAAACCTCTTCGGCGTCCTTCTTGTCCTCGAAGCGCAATTCGTTGAATCCACCGCCACCCTTGGACGATTGGGTCTTGATCCCGGACTGAGTCTGGTTCGCCGGCAACGCATAGGGCAGGGCGTTGTCACCGTTGTAGACGCAACCGGTCACCAGCGGCCGGTCCGGGTCGCCATCGATAAAGGTCACGATCACTTCCTGGCCGATGCGCGGCACGAACTGCATGCCGAAGCCCTTGCCGCTCCAGGGCAGCACCACCCGGACCCAGCAGGAACTGGTTTCGTCGTTCTTGCCGTCGCGATCCCACGGGAACTGCAACTTGATGCGGCCGTATTCGTCGGTCCAGATTTCTTCGCCGGACTTGCCGACGACGATAGCGGTTTGCGTATGCATCCGTGGTTTGGGCGTGGTTCGCGCCGGGCGAAACGGCGTGGCTTTGGGTATGGCTTCGAAGCGATTGCGATAATCCTCGTGACTGGCTTCGTGGGTAACTGCTGTCACCACCCAATCGATGTTCAACGTCGCGTCGTCATGCCCAGCAAGGGTGAACCAGTGCCCCGGCACCAGCCAACGGCAGTCGCTTTCACCGACAAAACGCTTCTCCTGACTGCGCAACCCATCGACCCGCTGCTTGGTCAACGCATCGCCCCGGGCCTTGGCGTTGTAGCCGCCTGGATGCTCGTACATCGAAAGCGATCCGGCCACCGCTTCAGCCTGGCCATAGAGCGACGTGGTCGGCGTGGTGAACTCATAATCCGTCGCCCGATACACCCCGGCGACGGCTTGCATGCACACCTGGCCGGAGCGGATGCCGTGCAGTTCGCGCTCGCCCAGTTGCTGACCGAGATAGGTGACCTTCGGCCCGTTGGGAATCTGCGGGAAAGCGTCGTTGCTGTCCCCGAGCACCAGCGTGTGCTTGCCATCCTCGTGGGTGAAAAACCAGAAAATCCCTTCCTCTTCCAGCAACCGCGAAACGAAGGCGAAATCGGTCTCGCCGTACTGCACGCAATACTCGCGCGGGGTGTAGTTGCCGGTCAGGGACAGTTTGAAATCGGTAAAACCATGGGCCTTGAAAATCGTGGTGACGATGTCCGAGGTCGCAAGGTTCTGAAACACACGGTTGTTGCTGGCCAGGGTCAGCCACCAGAGCCATGGTCTTAACACCAGTTGATAACGTTCGGCGGTGGCATCGGCGGGGAGTTGGCGGATTTCAGCGACCAATGCATCGAACGGGCGGAGCAGAGCATCATTGTGCAGGGTGGTGGTGACGTGGGTGGCGACGGCGGTGGTCAGGGCGAGGGAGGCGCCGTCGTTGAGGCCGTTGAGGGTTTGCGAGCCGAGTGAATTGAGCGCTTCTTCACCGGACAGCGATTCAGGGTAAAGCGCCGACAGCGAAGCGGCGGTGAGGGAGAGGCTGGTATTGCTGTCGGTGGTACGGGGCATTGAATGGCCTCAGGGAGTGGACAAGGGGAAGGCTTACCACCTGAACGTGCCACCTCTTTCATGGATTGAAGCCTGGTTATCACTGACCCACGCATCCATGTCGCGGTCTTGTCCATAGTCGTAGCTGTACATCAATACCGAATTTGCGACATAGGGAGCGAGTTGCGGTCCACAAAGCTGACAGGGGCTCAGTTCGATATAGATACGGGTGACGAAGTTGCTGTAATCACCGTCCGGAAGGGCGACGCTATTGATAGCCTGGACCAATGCACTGATTTCCGCATGCCCGCGCAGGGTCGTTACGACTTTCTTGGTCGTTGTGGTGTAGTTGCCGAGAAGATCCAGCTTCAATGCGCTGTCGCCGAATTTGTACATCAGCACGCCCCGTGCGGCATCGAAATGTTCGACCAGGGCGAAACAGGTCCCATGAGACGCCCCTGACCCCGCCAGGGCGCGGCGGTTTGAAGAGGACTCATGGCAAATACTGGCCAGGTCGGGAATGGTCCCGCCATTCGTGGCCTGGTTGGCCGCCAGCCAGGTGGCGTACAGGGGATTTGCCCCTGTCATTGCCACATTGCCACCTGAGTAACGACCGACCTTGTGTATTTCTGTCATGCCAATCTCCTGTTGAAAACTCCGGTCACTTCACTCCGTTAATTTGCCTGCCATCTATGTCGTCCCCTTTTTCTCTTCTTTTTCTCTTCCTCGGTTTCTTTTTTAACCTTTGATGGCAATGAAATAGCCGCTGAGATCGGTCTGCTCGTGAACTCGATTTTGTAAGTCAGCAGCACTGGTTGTGTACAGAGTAGTTTCTTGATTGAACGTGGCGGTATTTTCGTATTCGTCAACAAATTCGGCCCAGTGGAAATTCCCATTTCCCAAGTCCAGGTTGGCTCTGACAATGGTGTCGACACTGATCCATTTCCAGTTTCCATGAGGGTTGGCAAGCCGTATGTAACCGCCCTCGCAGCGGTCCGCCACGCTCCAGTGAGCACTGGCGGCAGCTACATGTTCTGACTGAACTCTTCCATCTAATCCATAAAACGAGTACGCGATCAGAATAGCGTCGTTAGCGTGAGCGTTGAGACCATTTATAAAGGATATACGGTCGTGGAAACTGACAGCCTCGGCGTTGTAGTCGAGTGATAAGATAACTTTCATTATTTCGTAATATCGAAACAATCCTCCCGCGCTGTTTGAAAAGACTTTTGCTTTTTTTTCTATGGCGGTAATGAGGTTATTATCGATGCCATATATCGATTCCAAAGCCATCCAGATGGAGAAGGCACCACAGTTGTAGGCGTTTTGGGTGCGTAGTTGCAATACTGGGCGCATAAGGGAACTCCTTGAAAATTAAATCCGTCTCTTTTTCAGGCGACAAATGTCATTTTTTCTTGATCCATGATTTGCCGCTCTGTTTTTGGAGTGGGGTCCAAATTCCCGGATTGGCATTGGGGTTCAGTGTTCTTTTAAGGTCGCCAGGTGGCCCGATGAAACCCAACGCGCCATAAAATGTCTTGCCACCTTCCACTTTTGGTTTGCTCATGTCGGTTAAGGTCAAGCATCCATTTTTTCCTCTGCGCTCGGAAAACTGAACGGCACGTTCTATCAGTTCTGTCCCCGTTCCTGGCAGGGTTGGACTGGCGCAAAGATCTTCCACCTTAACGTCGGTGTCCTGGACCTTTAGTGTCATCAGTCCTGCAACACTTCCGCCTGCTTTGGTCAGCGCAATAAATTTGAATACCCCGTCGCCGTCGGTCAAATATGATTCTGCAATGTTGAGCGCGTCGTTTGCCTGGATGGCTCGCTGGTCAATCACCGTTTTGCTTTTGATTAAAGCATTTACCTGGAGGATGAAAGCTTTCGCGGCCTCGACGTAATGTTCCTGTTTTACTTGGTAAATGTCGTAAGTCATAACCAAGGCTCCATGTCTTTCATTAAAAAGGGGGGCTCGGTACAAATAAACCTGTCCCCTTTGCCGCACTTACCAATAGGCGGTAAAGGCCGGAATCGCCGGAAATCCGGCGGGTGCGTCCGCAACATTGCTGCCCGCGACCATCTTTGCTGTTCCGGCAGTGGTGCCTGGGTAGTAGAAGGTATAGGGCACTGTCACTGTGGCTACACCCAGTTTTTTCTTGTGATCCAGGCTGTACGAACCTTCATCGGCCTGAATGTTGATAATGACTTTGCACGTCGCGCTATTGGCGATCAGGAAGTCGTGACAGGTCTGACAGGGAAATGCGTTTTGCGCCAGGTAGATGATGTTGGCGCCGCCTCTTGCATTGAAGGCCAGCATTTCAGCGTGTTCGCAGGGGTTTCTTTTATTCCCTGTTTCATAGGTTTTTTTGTCCTGTTTCCAGGTGGGTGGCGTTTTTTTTACCGCCGTTAACGTATGAAGTACGACTTGAACTGTCATGTCTGCTCTCTCGAAATTCAGCGTTTGAACAGAGGGGGACGTTATTCCAACACCCACTCCGCCAACTTCCCCGTCACCTGGGTCATCAACACATTCTCGACATCCCGTGCACCCGCGGCACTGCACTTGGCCAACACCGCCTGCACAATCCCGGCATCAAACTCGAACTGTTTGCCCGTCGCCGCTTTATACCGGCCACGCAATTTCTCCAGCTTCGCCAACACAATTCCTTCCAGCGTCGCCTCATCCAGCGGTCGATACGCCACCACCGTCATGCGAGCGAGAAACGCCGGTCGAAACGCTTGCAGCAGCACTTTATGCAGCGCTTCGTTAAACGCATCGGTACCCAGTTGCGCCACCGGCGTATCAAGCAACAACTCAGCCCCAACGTTACTGGTGGCGAGCATCACGGTGTTTTTGAAATCCACCACTAACCCGGTTCCGTCTTCCATGACGCCTTTGTCGAAGACGTTATAGAAGGCTTCGAGTACATCCGGGTGGGCCTTTTCGATTTCGTCGAGCAGCACCACCGAATAGGGTTTGCGCCGCACCGCTTCGGTCAGAACGCCACCGCTGCCATAACCGACGTAGCCGGGTGGGGCGCCTTTGAGTTGGCTGACGGTGTGGGCTTCCTGGTACTCGGAAAGGTTGATGCTGATCAGGTTGCGTTCGCCGCCATATAACGCATCGGCCAAGGCGTAAGCGGTTTCGGTTTTGCCGACGCCCGTGGGACCGACCAGCAGGAACACGCCGACCGGTTTCTGCGGGTCGGTGAGGCCGGCGCGGTAGGCTTGCAAGCGCTGGGCGATGGTGCCCAGCGCGATGCTTTGGCCCATCACCCGTTGGCCCATACGCTGACCGAGGGTGCGCACGGCGTGAGCTTCGTCGGCGAGCATTTTGCCCACCGGGATGCCGGTCCAGCCGGCGATCACGGCGGCAACGGTTTTGGTGTCGACCTGTTCCGGCACCAGTGGGTCGTCCTGGCGAATCGCGTCGAGTCCGGCTTCCAGCCGCACCAGTTCAGCGGCCAGGTGATCGATGCGGCTGTCGGTGCCTTCGTCCGGTTTGTCGCTGTCGGCGCGTTCGCTCAAGGCGAGCAACTCGCGGCGGGTTTCCAGCAGTTCGCGCACGGCGACCCGTTCTTCATTCCAGCGCACTTCCAGTTCGCGAATGGCCTGCACATTGGCGACGGATTCGGTTTCCAGCAGGGTGATGCGTTCACGGTGATCGAGCCCGGTGGCCTGTTCGCGACGCAGGCGTTCGACTTCATCCTTGAGGCTGTTCTGGCGATGACGCAGGCTTTCCAACGGCGGCGGCACGTCGTGCTGGCCGAGGGCAACCCGGGCGCACGCGGTGTCGAGCACGCTGATGGCCTTGTCTGGCAATTGGCGTCCGGAAATGTAGCGATGGGACAGTTTCACCGCTTCATGAATCGCGGCGTCCAGCACTTGCACACCGTGATGCTGCTCCAGTTTGGCGGCAACGCCACGGAGCATTTCCACGGCGGTGATTTCATCCGGTTCCTCGACTTGCACCAGCTGAAAACGCCGGGCGAGGGCCGGGTCTTTCTCGAAGTATTTTTTGTACTCCAGCCACGTGGTGGCGGCCAGGGTGCGCAACTCGCCGCGGGCCAGAGCCGGTTTCAGCAGGTTGGCCGCGTCGCTGCCACCTTCTGCGCCACCGGCACCGATCAGGGTGTGGGCTTCGTCGATAAACAAAATGATCGGTTTTTCCGCGCTGCGCACGGCGTCGATCACGCCTTTGAGTCGCTGTTCGAACTCGCCCTTGACCCCGGCACCGGCCTGCAACAGCCCGAGGTCGAGTACCCGCAGGCTGACTTCCTGCAACGACGGCGGCACGTCTGCGGCGGCGATGCGCAGGGCCAGGCCTTCGACCACGGCGGTTTTACCGACACCCGGAGCACCCACCAGGATCGGGTTGTTCTGCCGACGCCGCAGCAAGATGTCGATGCATTGACGGATCTCGCCATCCCGCCCGACGATAGGGTCGATACGCCCGGCGTGGGCATCGGCAGTCAGGTCCTGAGTGTACTGATCGAGTACTGAATCCTGTTTTGGCGCTGAATGGCCAGCCACGACAGGACGCGGGCCGCCGACGTGCTCGCGAGAGCTTTCGGTCCATTCCAGCAGGTTGCTGCGCAACGCCTCCCGCGGGATCTTCAACAGCGATGAAGCACTGTTGAGCAGCAGGCTGCGGCGCTCATCGCGGTCGATCAAAGCGAGTAGCAACAAGCCCGAGCGAATGCTGTCCAACCCCAGTACGCTGGCCTGGACGACTGCGTCTTCCAGCAGCCCGGTGGTGTGCGTCGACAGCGCCGGAGTGCGGGTGCTGCCGGATTTGAACAACTCCAGGGCCTTGTTGATTTCTGCGGTCAGGGCGTCGCGCTCCAGGCCGAAGCGTGGCAGCAGATAGGCAAAGTCACCGCCCTCGATGTCCAGCAACTCCAGCAACAAATGCTCGATTTCGACATAGTGATGACCCCGTTGCAGACAGCGTTGCGCTGCCCGTTCCAGGGCGCGGCGATTGTCCGGGTTGAGGCGTCCGATCAGACTGGCCAGTTCCATGTTCAGGTAATCTCCAGCTGACGAAGACGGGTTTCGATGCGTTGCACGGCAAGGCTGGTCTGACGTTGCAAACCGCCGTTCCAGCTGAGCAGCGGCGGCGCCTCGCGACCGAGTTTCATCGGGCCTGCGCCGCGCACCAGCAACACCAGAGTGCAATCCAGATCCGGGCCGAAATACAGCGCGCTAAGGCTGGCCAGCGCCGGGTGCGATTCGCCATCCGGTAAAAATCGCGCAGCCTGGGCCGAGGTCAACGGGCCAAGGGTCAGGCGATAGCCGGCATGCTCATCCCAGACCCGAGTGCCGGCCACGGCTGTGCGGCCCAGTTGCAGGTTGCGCCCGCCCGGGATCATGCGGCTGCGGCTGGCGGGCGGGATCTCGCGCCAGGCGCCTTCGTAGGCGCTGAGTTCCACCGGCAGTTCGAAGTGTTCGCGCACGATGGCAGCGAAACCCGCGAGGGAGCGGCGCCCGTCGGCGAACAGCGCGCTACACGCCAGCACGGCAGAGTCGGGCACGGCTTGGCGTTCTTGCAAGGATTTGGGCAACAACCCGGTCAGCGCCCTCAACTGAGCCTGAACCGCCGAGGCGCCGGGGACGGTGAACCCCACGGCAATCCGGTGTTTGCGCATCACCTTGTACAACAGGCTCAGCAAGCGATGCTGGAACAGGTCGAGGAACTCGGCCGGTGCATGATCCTTGGCTCGAGCCCGTTGTTGCAGCCATTCCTGATAGGCGTAGGGCAGGGGACCGTCAGGGCCACCGAGGCCGAACACCGGTGTGCTGAGGATCGGAGGCTCGCCGGGTTGCTGGGTCAGGCTTTCGATTTCGCTGGCGGCAAACAACGGCGTCAACGGCCCGCGCAGGCGAATGGCTTCCGCCTGGGGTGAGGTGCCGCTACCGAGGGATTCGGCTTGCGGATGTTCACGCTCCAGCAACAAGAGCGCCTGCAACAGTTCAAACGCTTGCGGATCGCGTCGTAGTTTTTCACTCAGGTTTAGAGGGAGAGCGGCATGCCGGCTTGGGGTTGCCATGTTTTCACCTCCTTGTCTGACTGAACCAGGACCGTGCGCACGAACCGATTGGCCGTGGCATACAGTGAAAAGAATTGCGCCAGCACGCCCGAAAACAACACCGCGCTGCTGCCGACAAAATGCTGCGAATCAAGTTGCAAACGCACTTCCAACCCATTGCGCCAACCGCGCCAGGCGTCTTCACCGACATGGCCGATCACTCGCTCGCAGCCAAGGCTCAGCAAACCCTCGATCTGCCGCAAGGCGCTGGCCTCGTCACGCAGGTTGTGCAGCTGGAGAATTTCCTTGAGCGCATCCAGCGCCTGCGGTCCTTCGACCAGCGACAAATGATTGAGGGTCAGTTGCGACACCAGCCGCCAGCGCGATTCACCTTCCAGTCGCGGCAAACTTTGCGGACTCGGCGGGTTGCGCAGGCGTGCCCAGGCCACCGGCCCCGGTCGCTCAAAACCCAACGGCGTACCTGCCGCGAGGCTCTGGGCCAAGTGTCGATTGGTGCACAGCAACTCGGCGGTGAGGCTGTATTCGACGGCCTCGGAAAGCGGGTCGAGCCGGGTGTCCACCAGACTCATCAACACGTCGGTGCCCAGCCGATTCGGGGTCATGCCGCTGACCCGTCGTGCATGCCAGTAGCACTGTTTATCGCCGCCAACATGCTGGCTGCCGTAATAGGCCGGCACCCTTTGCACGCCTTGGCGGGTGGTGGCGCGCACCGCGCGGATGCTATGGATCTCGACGCTGTTCTCCCGGTGACTGTCGGCCACCAGGCGGTACTCGCTGCGGGTGCCATCTGGACGCAGGGGTTCGGAGGTGCGCGGGAACAGGTTGATCACCGGCGCGCAACCGAGGGCGATGTCGCTGGCCTGAAGGTGCATGCGATGGGGCAGCGGGCGGTCGAAGACGATGTACAGAAACAGCGTCTGGGTGTCGCTGCTGGCGCCGGCCAGTGGCAGGTCAAAGAAGTTGAATTTGTCCGGGAAGGCAAAGTACTCGGCGAGCAGGCGCATGCCGGGATGCACACCGTCCTCGTCCGGCAGGAGGACTTCGCCGCTGGCAAATCCGACGATCTCAGGCAGCCCTGTCAACACCGACGGCACGCTTCCCGCCGGCCCGGCCAACACCTTCACGGCGTGGGCGCCGAGCAGGTCATACAGGCAGGCATTAATCACCGGGGACGCGGCCAGGTGGATGCGCAGATGCTGGATGCTCAGCTCCGACCATTGGCTTTCACCCAGGCAACGCAGACTCAGGCGCAACGCCGAACGGGCCTGAGGCACACCGGTCAGGGCTTGAGCTTCGTCGCTGCCAAGCAGCAACGCTTCGTTGATTTCCACTGGCCACAATCGAACGGCTGCACTGGTGCGAAAGTGGATGCTTTCGCCCTTGCTGGTGGTGACAAATAACGGTGTGTCCCGTGGCAATGGATAGCCGCCAGCCAGATTGCCTTTGCTCGGGTCCGGTTCGAACTGCACGATCGCGCAGGACGGCAGCGGGCGCATGGCCAAGGGGTAAAGTTGTTCCAGCAAGGCGTCGCTGAATTCGGCGTAGTCGTCATCGAGCCGCCGTTGCAGGCGCGCCGCCAGCAGCGCAAAACCTTCCAGCAGCCGTTCGACATGCGGGTCGGGGCATTCGCCGGGTGACAGTTCCAGGCGCCGGGCGACCTTGGGATAACGCTCGGCGAAAATGCTGCCGGCGTGGCGCAGCCAGGTCAGTTCGCGTTGGTAGTAGTCGAGCAGTTGCGGGTCAATCGAGTCGCTCATGACGCACCTCAAGGCCATCGCTGGCCCTCTCGATGACAAATGCCACGGGCCAGTGCTGCTGGCCACTGCGCAACTCACCGACCAGGCGAATGCACAGTTGCTGCGGATGACCGGGCACCGGATCGACCTGAACCTCGCCCAGGCGCAGGCGCGGTTCGAAATGGTTGATGGCCTCGCGCACTTCCCGCGCCAACTGACGGCGGTCATCGCTGCGCTGCTGTTGCAATGCAGTCCAGTCAGCGATGCCGTAGTCGAGAATGCTCGGAGGGGAGGTCAGCGGGCGTCGGCCGCGCCGGGTGTTGAACAAGCGCAGCAACTCCGTGCGGACCGAGTCGAGCAACCCCTGGCGGTCGAACACCTGCACAGTGTCGACCTCGCTTGAGGCGAGTCGCTCGAACAACGGAGGGAGCATGCCGGTGCCTGCCATGGCCGACGCGTCCGCTTACTTGACGAGCTTGTTGGCAGCCATGTCCCAGGTCGAGGCGGCCGTACCTTCCTTGGTACCGTCGTCTTTCTGGGCAGTGAGTTCCCATTTGATCTTGGTGAAGTTCAGGGAAAGGGTTTCCACCGGTTTACCACCCGTACCGCCGCTGACACTGACGTTCGACAGCACGACATTAGTCAGGGTGTAAATGATGAACGGCATCAGCTTCCCACTGCCTTCGGCGGCGTTGCGGCCGATGGTGATCTTGGCTTCAGGGATCGGTTTGCCGGCGCAGCAATACTCGTTGAGGGATGGGGTGGAGCTGTCGACGAATTTGGTCAGGGTGAACTCGCCGATGTGTGGCTTGCCGGAGGTCCGTTCCGAGTTGCTGACGTCGTTGGTTACCTGCATGGCCACGTTGTGGCTGTAGGACATGACTTCGATTTTGTCCGCGTAGCCCTCGAGCAGACTGTCGCCTTTGATGTCGCCGCCGAGGTCGAGAATGATTGCATCCATCGCATGAAACTCCTGAAGGTTATCGCGCTAGATAAACGGAGAACTCCCGCCGGGTTGGCCGGCGGGAGAGAGGCAGGTCAGGCGGCTACCGGTGGCGGCAGGGTGGCGACCAGGCGGATCGACGCAGTCAGCTCTTCGAGCTGGAAGTGCGGCCGCAGGAACACCGTGGCCCTGTAGGCGCCAGGTTTTCCGGCAACCTCGGTCACATCTACCCGGGCTTCACGCAACGGGTACTGCGCCTTGATCTCTTGCGGCGCGTTGTCGTTGATCAGCACGTAGTCGGCGATCCAGTTGTTGAGGTAGGTCTGCACGTTGTCGCGGGTCATGAAGCTGCCGACCTTGTCGCGCATGATCACCTTCAAGTAGTGCGCGAAACGCGAGGCGGCGAGCACGTACGGCAACATCGCCGAAATCCGTGCGTTGGCGTTGGCCTCGTTGGTGTTGTAAAGCTTGGACTTGTTGGTGGTCTGGCCACCGAAGAACACCGCCACGTCGCTGTTTTTCTTGTGGCACAGGGCGATGAAGCCGAGGTCGTTGAGCTCTTTTTCCCGGCGGTCGGTGATCGCCACTTCGGTCGGGCATTTGAGTGACAAGTCACCTGAACTGGTGCGGAAGGTATGGGCCGGCAGGCCTTCGACCGCGCCACCGCCTTCGGCACCGCGAATTGCCGCGCACCAGCCGTACTTGGCGAAGGCCTCGGTGATGCGTTGCGACAAGGCCCAGGCGGCGTTACCCCACAGGTACTTGCCGTGGTCGCTGCCGTTGACGTCTTCGACGTAATTGATGCCTTCCACCGGCGAGGTTTCCGGGCCGTAAGGCAGGCGCAGCAGGAAATGCGGCAGCACCAGCGAGACGTAGCGCGAATCTTCGCTTTCGCGGAAGGAGCGCCATTTGATCAGCTCCTGACTCTCGAAGACTTTCGACAGATCGCGTGGCACAGCCAGCTCGGTGAAGCTGTTCATGTCGAACAACCTGGGGCTGGCGGCAGCAATGAACGGCGCATGGGCGGCAGCGGCGACGTTCGACAGTTTTTCCAGCAGGCCGATGTCCTGCGGGTGCCGGCCAAAGGTGTAATCACCCACCAGCAAGCTGAACGGGTGGCCACCGAAGGTGCCATATTCTTCTTCGTAGATTTTTTTGAACAGCGCGCTCTGATCGAACTCGACGGCTTTTTCCAGATCGTTTTGCAGCTCTTTCTGAGTCACGTTGAGCAGGCGCAGCTTCAGCCGGGAACTGGTTTCGGTGTTCTGCACCAGCAGGTGCAGGCCACGCCAGGAGGCCTCGAGTTTTTGCAGGTCTGGATGGTGCAACACCTCGTTGAGCTGGGCGCTGATCAGCTCGTCGATCTGGCTGATACGGTCGTTGATCATCGCCACGGTGTCCTTGTCGATGGCCATGCCTTCGTCGAGAACCTGGGTGGCGAATTCCGCGAGCATGTCGCGGGCGTAATCCTGTTGGCTGTCGTCATGGGCCATGCGGCCTTCGGCGATGATGCGGTCTAGCAGGGACAGACTTTCTGTGGTGCTTTCACTGGTTTTGGCGGCGGCTGAAGCGGGCATGGCGACATCTCCCTAAGTGAATGAGTGATCAGGCTTGCGGTTCTGCCGGGGCTTCGGTGTCGCCTGCGGGAGCAGCGGCAGCGGTTTCCGGACGCGCAGACTTGATCTCTTGCAGGCCCTCGGTATTGGCGATGACATCGCGCAACAGCTTGTCCAGGTCATCGTTGCCATCGAGCTTGGTCAGCAGGTCACGCAGACGCTGGCGGGCTTCGAACAGGCGCCGCAGCGGGGTCACTTGCTCGACCACCTTGACCGGGTCGAAGTCGTCGATGTGTTTGAAGTTGAGCTCGATGTTGAGCTTGCTGTCGTCGCCGCTGAGGGTGTTGGTGACCTGCAAGGTGGCGCGGGGTGCGATCGAGGCGAGCACTTCGTTGAAGTTGTCGCGGTCGATTTCGGTGAAGCGCCGTTCATTCAGTTTCGCGAGTGGTTCGAGGGGCTTGCCGGAAAGGTCGGCGAGAATGCCGACGACCAATGGCAGTTCTTTTTTCTCGATGGCGTTGCCGATTTCGACGTCGTAAGTGATTTGCACCCTGGGCGGGCGGACCCTGTCGAGCTTGTGCTGAGTACTTTCTGCCATGTTGGCTGACTCCGATGCATGAGCGGGCGCAATGCATCGGGAGGCCCGTTCATCGCTTTCCCTTGCTGGACCGTAGGTTAGAAAGGGTGGCAGATGGACCTGTCGTTCCTTTGACAAACCTTCCTCGTTCGCTGTGTGGGCCGAACTATCCAAGAAGCTAGAACAGGTCTATAAAAAAGCAAGCGAAAAGATTTTTGGACTGTCTCGAGAAAAGGAAAACTCATTTTGCCTGCACGTTTTTTTGCTTTGGTCTTGTTCCTGACCCTCACCAGCTGTTCGTTATTCGGACCTCGTGTGGAGCTCGACAACCTGACCCTCGACGTTGCTCCGAAGGCCAACGACGACACCCCGATTGCCGTGGATTTTATTGCAGTGAACGACAAGGATTTGCTCAAACAATTGTCGGGCATCACCGCGCGGCAGTGGTTCACCGAGCGTGAGCAGTATCAACGCGATTACCGGCAGCTGATGACGGTCTGGGGGCTTGAGCTGGTCCCCGGTCAATTCATCGATAAACAACCCTTCCCGCTGGGGGGCAAGCGGGCGGCTGGACTTTTGGTCTTCGCCAGCTATAACACTCCCGGAGCACACCGGTTGCGGCTGGATGACCAGAGCAATGTCTGGCTCAAGTTCGACAGTCGCGAGATGACGTTGGTTGGCGACAGCCCGAACTGAATGCATCGCAAAAACGCCCATGTGCGCGGCGACACTTCGACGTCGAAAGGAATCGTATGAGCCTGTTACCTGACGCAGTTTGCTGGCACGAGGGCATGCAGTTATTGCCCCAGCATTTTCAGTTACAAGGGCTACGGGCGGAGGCGCTGGTGGCGCATTTTGCCCAGGCGTGTAATCCATGGTTCTGGGGCGTGAGTCGGGTCGAAATCGACCCCGGCGCACTCAGTGCCGGGCTGGTGCGGTTGCTCCATCTGCAAGGGACAATGCCCGACGGTTTGCCGGTCAATCTGCAAGCCGGTGTGGGACCGACACTGGAGCTCGACGTTAGCGAAACCATCAACGCCACCGACGACGCCACGGTGACGGTTTTTCTGGCGGTCAGTCCGTTGTGGCGTGCCGGGCAGTTGCTGCCGCTCAAGGGCCGACTGCAATCAGTGGTCGGCGATGCGTTGCCGGATTTAACCAGCGGCGAGTCCCCCGAATCGATCACCGTGTGGCGTCCGAATCCGCGGTTGTGCACGCAGTTGAACAAGGCCGACTCCATCTGCCTGCCGCTGCTGAAAATCCGCAAGGAGGGTGGCGGTTTTATCCCGTTGCCTTACACACCACCCACCCCCAGCCTGTTGCCGGAGTCCGTCATCGGCCGTCGGGTGGCCGGTTTGTGTGCCCGGGCGCGGGAGAAATGCATGTTCCTCGCCGGGCGTTTGCGTCAGGCGCAGCAGGCCGGCAATCAGGACGACGCGATGGAAATTCGTCGCCAGTTGACCGCACTCTGGGCCCGGCTGCCGGAAGTCGAAGGCGCGTTGAGCAGCCGTCAAGCCAACCCGCAAACCCTGTATGGCCTGTTGCTCGGACTGGCTGGCGCCTGGTCTGCATTGGACCCGTTGGCCGGAGTGCCGCCGTTTGCACCGCTGGATTTTCTGGAGCTGCAACGCGGCTATGAAGCGGTCCTCGACTGGCTGGAGAAAACCCTCGAATTGATTCGCGCCGGCTATCGCAGCCTGCCGTTTTCGCGCAGTGAACAGAGCTTCTCGATTCAACTGCCCGACGATCAGCCAAGCCAGCGCCTGGTCATCGGTTTGCGCATGCCCAACGGTGTGGGCGAGCAAGCCGCCAGCGAATGGTTGAGCGGCGCGATCATCGCGTCGCAGCCGCACATCCCGTTGCTCAGCCGCCAGCGCATGAGCGGCTTGTCCCATCAGGCCATGAGCCGTAACGAGCAAGTGGCCTACAGCGTCGGCGACGATACGCGGTTGTTTGTGGTGACGGCCGAAGGCCAATGGTTCGACGGGCAGTTGCCGTTGCTGATTGTCGCGCCGGCCTCAAAACCGGCGAGCAGCCCATGGCAAGTGGTGTTGTTTGTGACCCAGGCGAGCGAAAGTGCTTGATCAAGGAAGGGGCGTCATATGTCTGAGGGGAATGCCGGGACGGGTACACGGGGCCTCCACGAAGCACCGCTGAGCAGTGCCTTTCGCGAGGCCTGGCTGCAATGGTCCGAGGAATGGAACCAGTTACCCAAGGACAATGACGACGAGGCGCTGGTGGAGGCCGTGGTCGAACTGTCTACGCAAATTTCCCAGCGGCTGTGGCGAACGGCATTCGCTCGGGTCGGCGACGCCGCGACCGAACAGGTCAAGGCGCTGGTCTATGCCTTTGTCGCGCTGATCGATGAAACCCTGTTGTTTACCCCGTGGCCGGGCCAGTCCGCCTGGCAGGAAAAACCCCTGGAGTCGAGGATGTACGCCAGCCGGCAGGCCGGTGAGAGGCTGCCGTTGGCCATCAAGACGTTGCTGGACGAGCAGATTCCCACCACCCGCGACCTCGCCAATGTCTATTTGCAGTGCCTGGTATTAGGGTTTGAGGGGCGGCTGCGGGGCGAGCAGAGTCAGGCTCAACATGAAAAATTACGCCTGGCGTTGTTCACCTTTGCCTGGCAGCACGAAGCGGATTATGTCGATGTCAGCGCCAGGCTCGCGCAACCTTCGGCCGTGCCGCCGGTGCAGTTGCCCGTGCGTCAGTCGTTGCCCGATGGCTTTCGCCTGGGCCTGGGGATACTCGCCATGATCCTGTTGCTGACCGGACTCGGCCAGTTGTTCTGGCGGGATATTCGCCAGGAGCTCGAACCGGTTTTGCAGATGACCGATTCGGTTGCCACCTCGGAGCAAGACTCATGAGCACCCTGGAGATTATCGGCTTGGTCATCGCCGTGCTATTGGTGCTGAGCATTATCGGGGTGGCGGTCTGGTGGTTGCGCACCCAGAGCGGAGCGGCGATCCGCAGTTTTTATGCCTCGGTGCGGCACATGGAGCAGGAGCAGGGCGCTCAGGACCGCTACCAGATTCCATGGTTGCTGATGCTCGGCAACGAAACCCAGGGCACGCAGTTATGCAGTCAGTGGCACCTGCAACCGACGGACAAACCGGCCTGGTTCGGGCGCTGGTGGTCGGACTCCGAAGGCGCGGTATTGGTGGTGCCACAGGCGCTGTTTCTGCCGGATGAAGGCATGAACCTGCAAAGGGGCGGCTGGTGGCGCTTGCTGGGGTTGATCTTGCGCTTGCGTAGCAGACGGCCACTGGACGGGGTGATCTGGACCGTGCCGGTCAGTCGCCTGGGCAATACCGAACAGGCCGCGACCCTGGGCCTGGCGGCTCGCCGACGGTTCATCGATCTATTGCAACGGTTCGGCCTGAGCCTGCCGGTGTACGTGGTCATTACCGGCATGGAAGAGCTGCCGGGTTTTCAAGAGTTGATCACAGCACTGCCGGTCGAAACCCGCGAGCAGGTGTTGGGCTGGTCCTCACCCCATGGCCCCGATGCGACCTGGCAAGCGCAATGGAGTGATCAGGCGCTGGATCAGGTTAACCGCGCCTTATCGGAGTCAATCATCGAAATCGGTGCCTTGTCCGGCCATTTGAGTGGCGAGCTATTTGGTTTGCCAGAACGTCTTGAAGCCTTGAGGCGCAACCTGCAAACCCTGCTGGAACCGGTTTTTCAGGGCAATGCCCAAGGTGAGGCGCCGCGTTTTCGAGGGGTTTATTTCACCGCCAACCAGCCTGCGCAGGACGCTCTCAACGGATTTTCGGCCTACGACACCGGATTGCAGCAAAGTACGTTTGCCCGGCAATTGTGGCAACGGCGTGTGGTCGCCGAACGGGGGGTGGCCCAGGTCGTGCCCCGACTGTTGCGCCTGCGTCAGCGTTGGCAGCGATTGACCGGTGTGGTGGCGCTGGTGGTCGGTGTGGTCTGGGCCGTGAGCATGCTGTGGGTCTGGCAGGACTCGGTCAAGGAGGCTCATGAACTGTCGCGCCTGCTGCAAGGCGCGCAGAAGAATTACGTGGCGGTTACGGATGAGTCTCATCGACTGGAGTCGACCCGGCGCAACGTCCAGGGTTTCTGGCGAGTTCTGGAGAAGGCCCCGCAGTGGAGTTTTACTCGCGTGGTGTTTCCCACCTCCTGGTTCTCATCCCTGGACATGCAACTGGAGAATCAACTGCGCTTGACCGCCCAGAGCCATTTGTTGCAGCCATTGCACAGCCTGCTGAGCGCGGAACTGGTGCAACTCAAGGCCATCCGCAATACGGAGCGACGTGGCAACGTCGAAAGCGAAGACCCGGCCCAATGGCAGAACTATGCCAAGGCCAAAGATCTGGTGGCGCGCGCGGTACGTCTTGAGCAACAGAATCAATGGTTCAATCAGGCGCTGAACAACCCCAAGGCGCCGCTTGAAGACCTGGCATTGTTGAGCAACAACGCGTTGTCCCTGAACCTCAATGTCGGCACATTGCGCCATGCCGGTTTTTACAACCGGGTGTTGCTCGATACCGATGGCGGCGACTTCAAACCGCTGGACCTGGTCATGGAGCGCTCGACGATAGAGGAAAACTTTTCCGGGCTCATGGAACGCTGGCTGGACCAGTACTTTCTCGCGGACAACTTCGTGCGCCAGGCCGGTTATCTCAAGTTGCACCTGGAGCGGCTCGAGGTCGGCAGTGGCAACTCCCTGACTGAGCTTGAGGACCTGCGGGCGCTGATCGACGACCTGCAAGCGCTGATCGGCCTGACCAACTCGGCATGGAGCCGCGGCAAAGGCCAGGATCTGGTACCTGGCTATCGCGAGATGATGGACAAGGTGCGCCAGAGCATCTTGCTCGGTCCGCAGGTCGAACAGCAACTGGATCAGCAAGCGTCGAAGTTGCAGCAGAGTTTTCGCGATCAGTGGATCGCTCAGGCAGGGACCAGAGGCAACTTGCTGGTGCAACAAGGTAGCGGGCAACTGACGTTACAAGAGCATGTCAGCCAGTTGAACAACGCGGTGCAGGCCCTGTTCAAACGCGACTTCGTGGCCATTGCCTTGCGTGCGGATCAGTCGGATGCCAGCGACATGCAGGGCCAGAATGTCGATGGCGATGACCTCAACGGCGCGCTGAACTATTTCGCCAGTTACAAGAGTTACGCCGCCGAAGAACTGCCGCGTATCCCGCCGGATTATCGCGGTGCCTTGTTGCAAGCCGCCGAAGGCGCGGCGGCCAAGGCCATGTGGTTGAGCCTCAAGGAGCACAATGACCAGTCTCCTGCCGACGGGGTGTTCAATGTACAGGCGCCTCAGGCGGTGGCCTTGCAGAAAGCCTTTGTCGAGTTGCGCCGCAGCGACCTGGCGACGCGTTTGCAAAGCGCCTTGAACCGACGCGCACTGAACCAGGTGGTCGACGGCCTGGGTGAAATCGTCGCCCAGCCGCTCTTCAGCGAGCGCACTGAAATCAGCCAGTGGGACGGCTCTAAAAACCTCGGTCTGCAACTGTATGGCGCCAGCGACGTGCAGGATTTGAAGCTGAGTCTCAAACAGCAATTCAATACCATGCTGGGCATCACCGAACGACGCACCTCGGCGCTGGAGTGGTTGAAAACCCAGCAGCAGAATCTCTCGGCGCTGGATTACGAGCGGGTGACACAATTCAGCGCGCTCAACGATGAACTGCTCAAGTACAAGGACCAGAACCCCGCCAGTTCGCCGGCCCAGATCGAGCAGTTGGTGAGCCGCGACTTCATCGAAATGGATGCCACGTCCTGCGTCCAGGTGCTGCAAACCGTCAGCCTGTCCGGCGGGCGCGGGACGTTGGCCATGCGCGCCCTGGAACTGCAGCAAAGCGCCATGCAACGTTGTCAGTACCTGCAACAGCGGCAGGCATCGGCGGCGTGGAACGATGTGGCCAACTATTTCAACCAGTACCTGGCCGAGCGCTTTCCGTTTGCCAATGGTATTCAGGCTTCCGACGCGGACCCTGCGCGGGTTCAGCATTTCCTCGAACTGATCGACAAGCGTTTGCCCGTGGCCCAGGCCGGATTGCAGCTCAGTCAGACGCCGGAGCGCCTGGCCGCCGAGGATTTTCTCAACCGTTTGAAGCAGGCCAGTACCTGGCTGAGCCCGCTATTTGTGCGGGACAAGAGCGGCATCCTCGGCGTTGAAATGGACGTGCGCTGGCGCACCGATCGAGAGGAGGAGCGCGGTGCCGATCAAGTGATTGCCTGGGGGCTGGATGCCGGCAATCAACAGATCAGCTACCCCGGCGAGGCCCAGCCGAACCTGCGCTGGATGGTCGGCCAACCCGTCCGGCTGACCTTGCGCTGGGCCAGAAACGGCTACCAGCGCCCGGCCAACGATCCGTTGCAGCCAAGCCTGGTCGTGCGCGATCTTGAAGCCGGTTGGGAGTACGGCGGTCCGTGGTCATTGCTGCGATTGATCCGTTCGCACCAGTCGGTGCAGCGCCAGCCGAATATGGATTACACCGATTTTCCGCTGACGTTGCGCTTGCCGGTAACGGCGCAGACCGCCACTGCTGAGCAGACCCTGATGTTTGTTCGCCTGTCGCTGATGACCCAGGGCTCGAAGCTGCCGCTATCCATTCAGCCGCTGCCCACCCGAGCGCCGCGTTCGCCGTTCATGGTGACAGGGGCGACCGCGAATCTGGTGAACAATGAGGAGGGACTGTGAGCCTGCCTTCAAAACCGTTACCGGAACTGATTGTCCGGTTGCTAGAGCCGATCAGCGAGGAGGCACCTTGCGGTCAGGATTTGCGCTATGAACGTGAATTCGACCAGGCGCGTGAACTGCGCCGCGAGGACGACACGAGCCTGCCGACGGGCGTCTGGCAGTCGTCGATCAAACGGGCGCAATGGCCGGAACTGGAAAAACTGACCACGACCTTGCTGCTGGAACGCAGCAAGGACCTGATGCTCAGCGCCTGGCTCGGCGAGGCCTGGTTGCATCAGGACGGGCTGGAAGGGTTACCGGGCAGTCTCGCGCTGGTTGCCGGGTTATGCGAACGCTATCCCGAGCATCTTCATCCTCAGGCTGAGGACGGTGATCAGTCATGGCGGGTAATACCGCTTGAATGGCTGTCCCGGCGCTACAGTGAAGTGCTACTGACCCGAGTGCCGTTGCTCGATCCACGTAACAGCGAATTCGATGGCTTGTGTCTGGATGCCTGGCGGCGTTTGCAGGTGCAACAGGTGCTGGTCAATGACAGCAAGGCGGCGAAAGCCTCGGCGGAAACTGCGCGCAGCGAACAGAAAAAACTTACCGAACAGATTCGTGCAACGCCCCTGTCATTCTGGTTGCACAGCCAGGGCTGTCTGCTGATGAGCCTGCAACATCTGCAACGGCTGGAAGGCTGGAGCGATGCCTATCTCGGTACTCAGGCCCCGGGCTTCAAAGCCTTGCAGGACGTGATCGAGGCGCTATTGACGCTGGTCCAGGAGTTCATTGCCATGCACCCACGACAGTCAACCGAGGTACCTGTCGGGGCGCCACCCGTGGCGGCGTCCGGACCTGTCGATTTGCCGCAAGCGACATCGGCGCCTCAGGTGTTTCGCGAGCCGGCGAGTCGCGACGAGGCGTATCGACAATTGCTATTGATTGCCGAGTACCTGGCGCGCACCGAACCCCACAGCCCTGTCCCGTACTTGATCAAGCGCGGGGTGGAGTGGGGCAACAAACCTCTAAGCGAACTGTTGGGCGAACTGATCTCGGCCGATGCCGAATCCCGGCGCCTGTGGACGCTGTTGGGCGTCCTTTGATCAGCGAATTGGCATGGCCATGATCGGTGTGGGCAAGGCAATGGGCGTCAACACCTGCTGACCGGAAAAGAACGCCACCAGGTTTTTCCCGACCAGTTCAACAGTCCCTTGCGTTGCCTCCGGGGACAGCCCCGCGACATGGGGCGTCAGGATCACGTTGGTCAACGCCTTGAGTGCGTCCGGCACATGAGGTTCGGCATCGAACACATCCAGTGCGGCGCCGGCAATGCGTCGCTGCTCAAGCGAGCTGATCAGGTCGGCGGTGACGATCACGCTGGCTCGGGCGATGTTGACGATGAAGCCCTGGGGGCCCAAGGCGTCGAGTACCTGTCGGTTGATCAAGTGTTTGGTGCCCAGCCCGCCGGGGGTGGCGACAACCAAAAAGTCTGATTCCCGTGCCAGTTCGGTGGGCGTCGAGCGGAAGCTGTACGGCACATCGCTGCGATGCTGGCGGTTGTGGTAACTGATTGTCATGTCGAAGCCGTGGGCGGCGCGTTTGGCGATGGCCATGCCGACCGCACCGAGCCCCAGGACACCCAGGTGTTTGCCAGCGAGGGAAGGGCGCATGATTTTCGGCCACTCACCCCGGCGCACGGCGGCATCGCAACGGGGAATGTCACGCACCAACGACAGCAGCATCGCCATGGCATGGTCGGCGACGGAAGAGGCATTGACGCCGGCGCCATTGGTGACCGTAATGCCCCGGTTGGCGGCAGCTTGCAGGTCGACGTGTTCGTAGCCCGCGCCGATCACGCAGATGATCTTGAGATTGGGCAGGGCGGTGATTTCGTCGGCATACAGGCCCAATGGGCCGCGGGTCAGCACCGCATCGATCCGGGCGCCATGCCGTGTGATGGCGTCGGCGCGCTCGGCGGGTGTCGGAGCCAGAATCAGGTGAAACCCCTGATGTTCGAGAATCGGCAGGTACTCATTGATGGTTTCAACCAGTACCAGAACGGTTGCAGGCATGCTGGGCTCCTGTGGACATCGGAAAGTCGGGGCTCGAAAGAGGCTTGAAAACGTTGCTTCAAATGGCTGATTCCGCGACGGTTTGGCATCTACCAACGATAGCAGGCTTATGGCCTTCGACCTCAGTGTAGGAGCGTTTCCGCAGCGCTTACATCTCCACGGTGTTCAACACCTTTGCGAAGGCACCGTTCAGCGTTGCGGCGTCGCGGCTGTGTCAACGGCCGTGTCCGAGGTGAGAAATGTCCGGGCTGCGTCGAGAATTTCATCGGACAAGGCGTCACCCCGGGTGGCGCGGGCCAGGGTCAGGGCGCCGACCATCAGCGAATAGTCCACCAACGCTTTTTGCCGATTGGTGTCGGGCTGATCCGCGCCCATCAGCGGTGTCAGCATCTGCAACAATGCCTCCAGTCCTTGGGTGTAGGTCTGGTGCAATCCGCTTTCAGCGGTTTCATGGCACATGTCGCCGGCAAACGCGGTCACCGGGCAGCTTTCGCCCGGATTATCGCGATTGGCCGCGGACAGGTAGGGCGCGATGATGCTCTCGCGGGCCGAGAGGCTGTCGTCGTTGTCTTCTATTTTCTGCTTCCAGCGTTCCATCGATTGGGTGAACGCCCGGCTGCACGCTTCTTTTGCCAGCGCTTCCCTGGATTCGAAGTGGCCATAGAACCCGCCATGGGTGAGGCCGGCCGCGGCCATCACATCGACGACACTGATCCCGTGCAGGCCGCGTTCGCGAAACAGACGGGTGGCGGCCTCGACGATGATCTCGCGGTTGAGTTCGGCTTGTTTGCGGGAGACTCGGGGCATTGGCGGCTCACAGCTATATAAAAGGTAGAAATCAGCTGGCGTACTGGGCTATGCCATTGCCAAACGACCAGTTCTCTTTCTTTACCTCCACCAGATTGATGAATACATCTTCCAGGCGCACCGCCAGTTCCGCGTTAAGGCTCTCGGCGATGGTTTTGTAGAGGAGTTTCTTTTGCTCGATGGTGCGGCCTTCACTCAAGGTGATCTGAATCACCACCAGATTGTCGGTGCGATTGATGCCCAGGTAACCGGGATCAAAAATGAAATGCTGTTCGTCGTGCTCGGCAAGAATCTGGAAGTTATCGTTCTGCGGCACGCCAATGGCGCTGTGCATGGCGGCGTAGATCAATTGCCCGACACGTTTGGCGTAAGTCGGGTCTTGATGCTTCTTGATGTCGACGCGAACGAGTGGCATGAGAGGGCTCCGCAAGTAAGGGCTGACGGTCAGCAGTGAGCATCGAAATTACATGACGGCATTCTTTTATTGAATAGATTTTTTAAAACATCTATTTAATAAAGTGTGCCAATGGATCTGATCCGCACAACCACTCCTCAGCTAAGTCTTTGCTTCTGCTCATTAATCCCGGACAATCGCGCCCCTGTTTCGGCCAGGGCGCTGCCTGTCGGATTTTTCCGACTCGTCCTGACCGGGTAGCAACTGACCGGAATGCGGAGATCCCACCGGATGAATGATCAGGCCAATAGCGTCGACGAACGCTATGTATCGGCGACACCAGCGACGCTTGAGAGCTGGAATCGCCATGACACCACCTGGATGCTGGGCCTGTTTGGCACGGCCATCGGGGCTGGCACGCTGTTTTTGCCGATCAACGCGGGTCTGGGCGGCTTCTGGCCGTTGCTGGTCCTGGCGGTGTTGGCGTTCCCCATGACGTTTTACGCACACCGTGGCCTGACCCGTTTTGTGTTGTCCGGACGCGAAGGCGCGGACATCACTGAAGTCGTGGAAGAGCACTTCGGGATCAAGGCTGGCGCGCTGATCACCTTGCTGTACTTCTTCGCGATCTTCCCGATCCTGCTGATCTATAGCGTGGCCCTGACCAACACCGTGGGCAGTTTCCTCGAGCATCAACTGCACATCATGCCGCCACCGCGCGCCGTGCTGTCGCTGGTGCTGATCCTCGGCCTGTTGGCGGTGGTACGTTGCGGCGAGCAGGCGATCGTCAAGGCCATGAGCCTGATGGTTTATCCGTTCATTGTTGCGCTGCTGTTCCTCGCGGTGTTCCTGATTCCCCACTGGAACGGCGGCATCCTCGCCACCGCATCGACGCTGCCAGAACCGTCGGCACTGCTGCACACGCTGTGGCTGGCGATTCCGGTGATGGTGTTCTCGTTCAACCACTCGCCGATCATCTCGGCGTTCGCGGTGGACCAGAAACGTCGTTACGGCGATCACGCCGAAGAGCGCAGCTCGCAGATCCTGTCCCGGGCCCATCTCTTGATGGTGGTGATGGTGTTGTTCTTCGTGTTCAGTTGCGTGCTGACTCTGTCGCCCGCACAACTGGCGGAAGCCAAGGCGCAGAACCTGTCGATCCTGTCGTACCTGGCCAACCACTTCAGCAACCCGACCATCGCCTTCGCGGCGCCGTTGATTGCGTTCGTGGCCATTTCCAAGTCGTTCCTGGGCCACTACATCGGCGCCAGCGAAGGTCTTAAAGGTCTGATCGTGAAGAGTGGCAAGCGCCCGGCACCGAAGACCCTGGATCGCATGACTGCCGCCTTCATGCTGGTGGTCTGCTGGATCGTTGCTACGCTGAACCCGAGCATTCTGGGGATGATCGAAACCCTCGGTGGCCCGATCATCGCCGCGATCCTGTTCCTGATGCCGATGTACGCGATCCGCAAGGTTCCGGCCATGGCGCGTTATCGCGGTCAGGCTTCCAACGTCTTCGTGACGGCGGTGGGCCTGGTGGCAATTTCGGCGTTGATCTATTCGCTGACTGCTTGAATCACAGGTCAGCCAACCACTGGCTGACACGCAATAACCCTGTGGGAGCGGCGGTGCGACGATTCGACTTGCTCGCGAAGGCGGTGTGTCAGTCACCTAACTGCTGGCTGACACACCGCCTTCGCGAGCAAGCCCGCTCCCACCGGGGGTTAGTGCAAATCTTGCAGGCATGAAAAACGCCGCTCATCTCACGATGGACGGCGTTTTTTTTGCATTGGAGAACGCACGCCCCTGATCCAGCGCACACGTCCCATGGGATTAGCGGCTAAGCTTGCGGCTGCATCAGCGCGTCGTAGACCGGTTGCCGCAGGATTGCCCCTTTCTCTGGAGACGCTTTATGGCAGGTGCTCACGGCGCATCGGCGCAACCCCGTGCCGACAGGCCAAACCGCTGGCTGGACGTTGTGGCCGGGTTGTCGATTGCCGGGTTGTTGTTGCCCGAGGCGGTCGCCTATTCAAGCATTGCCGCGTTGCCGCCACAGGCGGGTGTCATTGCGTTATTTGCTGGTCTGCTGTGCTACGGGCTGTTCGGTACCAGTCGCTTTGCCATCGTTTCTGCTACGTCGTCTTCGGCAGCGGTACTCGCCGCCGCCACAGCCACGTTGGCCAATGGTGACTCGGGCCTGCGCATGACCCTGGCGATCGGTCTGGTGCTGGTGACGGGCGGATTTTTCCTGCTGGCCGGGTTGTTCAAACTCGGCAGCGTGACGTCGTTTATTGCCAAACCGGTGCTGCGAGGCTTTGCCTTCGGCCTGGCAGTGACGATCATCCTCAAGCAAGTAGCGAGCATCGTCGATGTGCACTTGAGCAATGGCAACCTGATCCGTTTCCTGCCGCAGCTGTTTGAGCAATTACCGCAGTGGAACCGGGTCGGCGCCCTCGTGGCGGCGGTGTCCTTGCTGGTGCTGTGGCTGTGCGCGCGGGTCAGGCGTTTGCCGGGAGGTTTGCTGGTGGTGGCGCTCGGCATCGCGGCGGGCCAATGGCTGGACTTGCCAGCCTACGGGGTGAAACTGATCGGCGTGATTGATCTGAGCCTGGAAGTCCCTCGTCTTCCCGTGCTGCCGTTTACCGACTGGCTGCGCCTGGGCGAATTGGCGTTCGCCATGTTGATGATTTTGTATGCCGAGTCTTACGGATCGATCACCTCGTTTGCGCTAAAGCACGGCGACCGTGTGTCCTCGAACCGCGATCTGCTGGCACTCGGCGCGGCCAATCTGCTGTCGGGCCTGTTTCATGGCATGCCGGCGGGCGCCGGTTACTCGGCGACCGCGGCCAATGAGGCGGCGGGTGCCGGCTCGCGTCTGGCGGGTGCGGTAGCGGCGGGGGTGGTGTTGCTCATCGTCTTGACGGTGTTGCCCTGGATCGCCCTGACCCCCGAGCCGGTGCTGGCGGCCATTGTCATTTACGCATTGGGGCGTGGCTTGAGCCTGCAGCCCTTGGGCCGTTATTTCATTTGGCGCCGTGACCGTCTGCTGGTGATCTGTGCCGTGGCGGCGGTGCTGGTGTTGGGGGTACTGGACGGTCTGTTGGTGGCGGTGGTGATCAGTGTGGTGCTGATGTTGAAACAAATGTCATCGGCGGATATTCAGGTGCTGGGGCGGATAGGCAGCGGTCATGATTTTGTCGATCTGCAGCGCCACCCTCAGGCCCGCGAGATCCCCGGTGTGCTGATCGTCAGACCGAGCGAAGCGTTATTTTTCGCGAACGTGGAGCGCATTCTCGGCGGTGCATTGCATCTGGCCCGCCACGCGTTAACGCCGGTTCATACGATTATTCTCAGTCTGGAAGAGACGCCTGACCTGGATGGCACCAGCATCGAGGCGCTGGAGGCGTTCTTTTTGCAGGTACGGGCTGAGGACAAACAGCTGATTTTGGCGCGGCTCAAGCATCAGGCTCAGGCCGTACTGTCGAAGTTGCCGGCGCAGGAGCGAGCACAGGTGATCTTCAGTGATTTGAGCGTCGACGTTGCAGTGCAACAAGCACTCAAGTCATCCGCATAACCTGTGGGAGCGGGCTTGCTCGCGAATACGGTGTGTCAGTCAACATGACCATCGAATGACACACTGTATTCGCGAGCAAGTCGAATCGTCGCACCGCCGCTCCCACATTTGGTCTTCATGCAGGCATAAAAAAACGCCGCTCATCTCACGATGGGCGGCGTTTTTTATTGCGTTGCAGCGTTAGGCTTGAACGACCGGGATGTTGGCGTTCGCAGCAGCTTCACGGAACTCGGCGATCTGGTCGAAGGACAGGTAGCGGTAAACATCAGCCGCCATGCTGTCGATCTTGCCAGCGTATTCCATGTACTCCTCGACGGTCGGCAGGCGACCCAGGATGGAAGCAACAGACGCCAGCTCGGCCGAAGCCAGGTAGACGTTCGCGCCGTCACCCAGACGGTTCGGGAAGTTACGGGTCGACGTCGACACCACAGTCGAGTTCGGCTCTACACGTGCCTGGTTACCCATGCACAGCGAGCAGCCCGGCATTTCCATGCGCGCGCCGGCCTTGCCGTAGATGCCGTAGTAGCCTTCTTCGGTCAGCTGGTGAGCGTCCATTTTGGTCGGCGGCGACAGCCACAGACGGGTTGGCAGCTGACCTTTGACCTGATCCAGCAACTTGCCGGCAGCGCGGAAGTGACCGATGTTGGTCATGCACGAACCGATGAACACTTCGTCGATCTTCTCGCCAGCAACGCTGGACAGCAGACGGGCGTCGTCCGGATCGTTCGGCGCGCAGAGCACAGGCTCTTTGATGTCGGCCAGGTCGATTTCGATGATTTCAGCGTATTCGGCGTCAGCATCGGCAACCATCAACTCAGGGTTGGCGATCCAGGCTTCCATCGCTTGAGCACGACGTTCCAGGGTGCGCGCATCGCCGTAGCCTTCGCCGATCATCCAGCGCAGCAGGGTGACGTTGGAGCTCAGGTACTCGGTGATCGACTCTTTCGACAGCTTGATGGTGCAACCGGCAGCCGAACGTTCGGCCGAGGCGTCGGACAGCTCGAACGCTTGCTCGATGCTCAGGTTGTCCAGGCCTTCGATTTCCAGGATGCGGCCGGAGAAGGCGTTCTTCTTGCCTTTCTTCTCGACAGTCAGCAGGCCAGCCTGAATCGCGAAGTAAGGAATGGCGTGAACCAGGTCACGCAGGGTGACGCCCGGTTGCATTTTGCCTTTGAAGCGCACCAGAATCGATTCCGGCATGTCCAGCGGCATAACGCCAGTGGCTGCGGCAAACGCTACCAGACCGGAACCGGCCGGGAACGAAATGCCCATCGGGAAACGGGTGTGCGAGTCACCACCAGTACCGACGGTGTCCGGCAGCAGCATACGGTTCAGCCAGCTGTGGATGATGCCGTCGCCCGGACGCAGGGAAACGCCGCCGCGGGTCATGATGAAGTCTGGCAGGGTGTGGTGGGTGGTCACGTCGATCGGCTTAGGGTAAGCCGCGGTGTGGCAGAAGGACTGCATCACCAGATCGGTCGAGAAGCCCAGGCACGCCAGGTCTTTCAGTTCATCACGGGTCATCGGACCGGTGGTGTCCTGAGAACCCACGGTGGTCATTTTCGGTTCGCAGTAGGTGCCAGGACGAACGCCTTTGCCTTCTGGCAGACCGCACGCCTTGCCGACCATTTTCTGCGCCAGGGTGAAGCCTTTGCCGGTGTCGACAGGTGCTTCAGGCAGTTTGAACAGGTCGGTAGGGCCCAGGCCCAGTTCAGCACGGGCCTTGTCGGTCAGGCCGCGGCCGATGATCAGCGGGATACGGCCGCCAGCACGAACTTCGTCCAACAGCACCGGGGTCTTCATTTCGAAGGTGGTCAGGACTTCGTCAGTGCCGTGCTTGCAGACTTTGCCAGCATGCGGGTACAGGTCGATCACGTCGCCCATGTGCATGTTGGTGACGTCGAATTCGATTGGCAGTGCGCCAGCATCTTCCATGGTGTTGTAGAAGATCGGAGCGATTTTGCTGCCGAAGCAGAAACCGCCGGCACGCTTGTTCGGTACGAAAGGAACGTCGTCGCCGAAGAACCACAGCACCGAGTTGGTGGCGGATTTACGCGAAGAACCGGTACCGACCACGTCACCGACGTAGGCGATCGGGAAGCCTTGACCGCGCATTTCTTCGATCTGCTTCATCGGACCGGTGACGCCCTGGGCGTCAGGCACGATGCCTTCACGGGCCATTTTCAGCATGGCGAGGGCGTGCAGCGGGATGTCCGGGCGGGACCAGGCGTCTGGAGCAGGGGACAGGTCGTCGGTGTTGGTTTCGCCGGTGACCTTGAACACGCGCAGGCTGATCTTGTCGGCCAGGACAGGGCGGTTTTTGAACCACTCGCCGTCAGCCCAGGATTGCAGCACGCCTTTAGCGTGAACGTTGCCGTTCTTGGCTTTTTCAGCGACGTCGTGGAAAGCATCGAACATCAGCAGGGTGTGCTTGAGTTCTTCGGCAGCGACTGGCGCCAGTTCGGCGTCGTCCAGCAGATTAACCAGCGTCACGATGTTGTAGCCGCCCTGCATGGTGCCGAGCAGTTCAACAGCGCGCTTCTTGTCGATCAGAGGGGATTTTGCTTCGCCTTTGGCGAGGGCAGACAGGAAACCGGCCTTTACATAGGCTGCTTCGTCCACACCTGGCGGAATGCGATTGGTGATCAGGTCAACGAGGAAAGCTTCTTCGCCAGCCGGGGGATTCTTCAGCAGCTCGACCAGGCCTGCAGTTTGTTCGGCGTTTAGCGGCTGGGGAACGATACCCAGTGCTGCACGCTCTTCGATATGTTTGCGGTAGGCTTCAAGCACAGTTATTACCCTCATCAGTGGTCCCAAATGGGTGTCCGGGACGCTCATCCCGAAATTGCCGTACTCATGCGCTGCGTGGCGTTGTGGGCCGCTTAGCCAGAATTACCGACAATTCCTTACAGAAGCTGCTTTCAAAGTTTTACGCCTGCAGAACGGGGAGCTGATGAGGGTTGGCGTTGGGTTTTTCCCCGCTGGAAAAACCCTTCGCCAACACCGCTCTGAAGGAACGACTGTGCTCGTGACGCTTTGAAAACAGCTTCTAACGGACATTGGCGCCTTAAAAGGCTGGCTGATTCTACGGCAAAAAAAATTTAAAGGTAAGTTAGGCCTTTAACTTTGAGGGGTGATCAATGTTAGACAAAGGGCTAACATGCCGACCTGTTCTGCTTTCCCGTGCTCTCCCAACCTATGCCCAATCAGACCATCAAGACCCCCTGCGTCGGCCTCTGCTCCACTGTTTACGGTGATTTGGTGTGTCGTGGCTGCAAGCGTTTCCACCATGAAGTGATCAACTGGAATGGTTACAACGAGGAGGAAAAGCGCGCGGTGTGGCTGCGTCTTGAGCTGCTGCTGTCCCAGGTGATGGCCAGCAAGCTTGAAGTTTTCGATCCCCAGCGCCTGCGCCTGCAGCTGGAGCAGCGCAAGATCCGCTTTGTGCCGCATCAGTCGGAATATTGCTGGGCGTACCAGTTGATCGCCCGGGGCGCGCGGGTCATCAATAACCTGGAAGCCTACGGGATGGTGCTGATGCCGGAGTTTCGCGACTGGAACCTGCCGGAACTGCGGGATGCCATTGATCGGGAGTTCTTTTTGCTCTCCGAGGCGCATTACCAGCGCTACATTGCGCCGGGTTTTCTCAAAGACGCGTTCGGCGGCTGATTCTTAAGAGCTTCGCGAGCAAGCCCGCTCCCACATTAAATCTGTGGCGTTCACAAAACCCCCTGTGGGAGCGGGCTTGCTCGCGAAGGCTATCTATCCGACGCCGCAAATCTCAATGTTGCGTAACGATCTCCTCCAGATGATCCATGATCGTATCCGGCTTCAGCACCAGCACATCGCTTTCCACCGCATCCAGCACCACCTCCGCCGTATTCCCGATCAACGCCCCTGACAACCCGGACCGAGCCACGGTACCGATTACCGTCACCGCCGCCTGCAGCTTGTGGGCCATGAACGGAATCAACACATCCGCCGGACCTTCCTCGATATGCAGGTGCTCGTCATCAATGTCGAACTCGGCTTGAAACGATTTGCACTGTTCGCGATAGCGCGCCTCGATGGTTTCGCTGAGTTGCAACGTTGGGTCGGCCGCCGACAGCATCGGCGACGGATGGGCGCTGACCACGTGCAAATGGGCCTTGGCCAGGCTGGCGATGTCGTAACCGTGATCGACGATGCAAGCGTGCAAGGTGCGGTGTTCGGCATCGGTATTACCGACATCGATTGCCGCCAGTATGACCCCGCCAGTCCACGGTTTCGAGGTTTTGACCAGCAGCACCGGCGTCGGGCAGTAACGCAGCAGTTTCCAGTCCGCCGGGGTCAGCAGGGCTTTTTTCAGCGGACTGTCGGGGTAATGCTGCTTGATCACCAGTCCACAGCCTTCAGCTTGCTGCACATCGACAATGGTTTCGTGCAGGCTTTCGTTCCAGGCCTGCTCGGTGGTGACGCTGTAGCCGTCTTCGATCAGCGAGGCCTTGAGCACGCCCAACATGCCGCTGTGGTCATGCTTGCGGTCGCAGACCAGCAGATGCAGATGAGCCTGGGTCACGCCGGCAATCAGCTTGGCCCGTTTGAGCGCCAGGCTTTCCGAGTGTTCAGGTTCGAGGACCACCAGAATGCTGCGAATGGCTTGCATGATCGGGATCTCCATGAAGTAAAAAATACTGCGTTGGACAACTATAGTTGCTGGCTGGCCATTCGGGACTTGATGTATATCAACGGTCGCGACTGGTGGTCTGCCGGCAGGCCGGTATAATCGGCGCCCTTCGATGTTGAACCTCTTATCCGTGAGCCCCATGATCCTTCCCGAAATTCACGAGTTCCTCGGCTGCCGCACCCCCGATGGCTGGGTTCAGGCCGCGCTGGCTGATCAGGAAACCCTGCTGATCGATCACAAAAACTGTGAATTCAAGGCCGCCAGTACCGCGTTGAGCCTGATCGCCAAGTACCACTCTCACGTCGATCTGATCAACCTGATGTCGCGTCTGGCCCGGGAAGAGCTGGTGCACCACGAACAGGTCATGCGCCTGATGAAAAAGCGCAAGATCGAACTGCGTCAGCTGTCCGCCGGGCGCTACGCTTCGGGCCTGCGCAAAGTGGTGCGCAGCCACGAGCCGGTCAAACTGGTGGACACCCTGGTGGTCGGCGCCTTTATCGAAGCCCGTAGCTGCGAGCGTTTTGAAGCGCTGGTGCCGCATCTGGACGAAGAGCTGGGCAAGTTCTATTTCGGCCTGCTGAAGAGCGAGGCCCGGCATTTCCAGGGTTACCTGAAACTGGCCTACCAGTACGGTGACGCCAAGGACATCGCCCAGGTGATCGACAAGGTCCGCGCCGCCGAGCAAGAGCTGATCGAGTCACCGGATGTGGAGTTTCGTTTCCACAGCGGTGTGCCAGCGGCCGCCTGACGCTTTCGAGTCGTACTCAAATTATGCGACCGGCACAAACCCCTGTGGGAGTGGGCTTGCCCGCGAAGAGGCCATCGGCAATACCGCAACGTCAAAAGGTGTACACCACCTGCCCAGCCAGTGAAGCCTGCATCCGCCGCTGTCCGCCGCTGTCCGCCGCATTGTTGGCCAGATACTGCACGGCCAGCACCGTCGAAATGTCAACGACTGTGAACCGGCTTAGCGGCTCAAACCCAGGCGCTCATGCCACTCGGCGATGGATTCTTCGGGATAGACGTCGAACTGCTGATCCCCAGGATGCGCCTCGACTTCCACCCACGGTGCCTTGGAACCGAGCATCAAGTGCGTGTGCTCCGGTGGCACCGGCAGTGGGGTGTCGATGGCAGAGGCAAACGGGTGAATCAGCTCCGGCCATTCGGGGCTGAACAGCCACAAGCCTGAACCGCACAGCGAACAGAAATGCCGCTCGGCGGTGCTGCTGTGGGCGCGTTTATCACCTTCGTCCTTGAGTCGTGCGTGATAAATCGCGATGTGCTTGCGACCGCGTACCTTAAGGCTGTCGGCATCGCCACCCAAGTTGATCGCGTAGCCGCCACCGCCCTGAGTCTTGCGACAGATCGAACAATAACAACGCTGATACGGGTAGGGGTGGGCGCTGGTCAAGCTGAACGACACCGCGCCGCAATGGCAGGAACCTTCGAGCTGCATGGGAACCTCCGACAGGTCTGGAACTTACCCAAGACAGCCTAGACCTTCAGCGCCCCTCCACCGGTACGAGAATCGCGTCGCCGGGTAACCTGCGTCGGGTTTGGGGGAAGTCATTGCCCATAAGTGAGTGTGATGGCGTCGGATATGCGGTGGCTGTGCAGGCCCCATCGCGAGCAGGCTCGCTCCCACATTTGAAATGCATTCCCCTGTGGGAGCGAGCCTGCTCGCGAAGAACGATAACGCGGTCTACTTGCCGGTCATCCGCCACAAATACCAGGCAGCCACCGTCCGATAAGGACTCCACGCCAACCCGATCTCAATCATCTGCTTGCGCGTCGGCTGCACCTCCAGCCCCTTCATCCGCCGATACCCCTCACGCACCCCGAAATCATCGGCCGGCAAAATATCCGGCCGTTCCAGGCTGTAGATCAGCAACATCTCAACCGTCCAGCGCCCAACCCCACGCAAGGTAATCAACCGCTCGATCAGCGCCTCATCCTCCATGGCCAGTGCTGTGGCGTAATCCGGCACCACACCGTCCAGCGCCGCTTGGGCAATGCCCTGAATGGTCGCGATCTTGCTGGCGGAAAACCCGCAACTGCGTAGTTGATCGAACCCGGTCGCGACAATCTGTTCAGGCCTGGGGAACGCACCCGTCCCAAACAACGCCAGTAGCCGACCGACAATCGCATCCCCGGCCTTTGCGTGCAGTTGCTGGTAGGCAATCGCCCGCACCAGCGACTCATAAGGATCGCGAGCCGCATGGGGCTGATGCAGGCAAGGGCCCACGGCGGCGATGTGGCGACGCCAGTCCTCATCGATGGACGATAGAAACTCAGTGGCGGGCAGATAGGCGTCGGGCATGGGCTCAAGCTTTCCCGGACGGCGCCAACAGGGCGTTCACTTCACCATAGGTGAGGGCCTTCAGGTCACGGCTGTCGAGTGTCCCTGTTTCCAGAAAGCTCTTGGCCAGTGCGCCCATGGCGCCATACAGAAACTCAGCAATGCGCGAGCCTGCACTCAAACGGCGTACGCCGAGGGCTTTCAGCTCTTCAGGCGATGGCAAGCCGGGGAGCCCGAGGACGTTCAACGGCAACGGAGTGCCTTGGCACAGCGCAGCGATCTCGTACTCAGCCGTGACGCCAGCCGCGAACAAACCATCGGCACCGGCCGCCTGATACAACGCGGCGCGCTTGAGCGTCTCGGCCACGCGATCTTCGGCGGGCACCAGACTCTTGAGGTACACATCGGTGCGGGCATTGATAAACAGCTTCACGCCGCGACGTTCGGCCACCTGACGAGCGACTTCGATCTTGCGCACCAACAGCTCGGGCGGGGAAGCACCGTCCTCGATGTTGATCCCCACCGCGCCGGCCGCGATGACGGCATCAATCACTTGGGCCACCCGCGTCAGGTCATCGGAATAGCCGGCCTCGATGTCCACGGTCAACGGCACCGAGATCACCCGGGCGATGGACTCGACCGTCGATACCAGACGCTCAAGGGGCAGGGCGTTGCCGTCCGGATAACCGTGAGCCCAGGCGACTGCCGCGCTGCTGGTGGCGACGGCTTTACAGCCCAACTGTTCCACGATGCGCGCCCCGGCGGCATCGGCGACATTGGTGAGGATCAGCAAGCCGTCGTGGTGCAGTTGGTGAAATGGCGTGTCCATCGAATGTCCTTCCTTATGACTTTTTGAGAAACCTGCAAATGATCAGAATGCGAGTGGTTGCGTGATCTGCACCGCCGCTTTTTCCAGCCTGAGCAAGAACGCCTTGCGCGGTTGTCCTCCACCATAGCCGGTCAACGAGCCGTCGGTGCCGATCACCCGGTGACAGGGCACGACAATCGAGAGACGGTTATGTCCGTTGGCCAGGCCCACGGCGCGACTGGCGCCGGGTTTGCCCAATAGCGCCGCAATGGCGCCGTAAGTGCTGGTCTGGCCGTACGGGATCTTCGCCAGTTCGGCCCAGACCTGTCGGGCGAAATCGCTGCCAGGCAAGTGTAGTGGAACCTTGAAGTCAGTGAGTTTGCCGGCGAAATACTGCGTCAGTTCGGCTTCAATCTGCTGCAAATGCGCGTTATGTCCTGGCGCGACGGCATAGCCGTATCGATTCTGCAATTCTTCCACTTCCTTGGTCAGCGCTGGCCGATCCAGAAACTCCAGCAGGACCAGCCCGCGTCGTTCGGCCATGGCGATCATCGGCCCCAGTGGTGTGGTCAGGCGAGTGAACAGCAGCGGCTCGCTGTTGGCGGCGCGGCCGGGTGTGATGTTGAAGGACTTTTGAAACGCATCGCGAAACCCGCTCAGGGACTCGTAGCCCGAGTCGAACGCCGCGTTGTCGATGGAGTCGCCCTGTTTGATCCCGCCCAACGCCATGCCGAGGCGTCGGGTGCGCAGCCAGGCGTGAAAGGTCATGCCGAAATGCTGCTTGAACCAGCGGCGCAGTTTCAGCGGTTCGATGCCTTCGGCCAGCAGCTGCGCATCGGTCCAGCGCTGCTCGAGGTCGGCATCCACCGATTTGAGCAGCCGCTGCACCCAGTCTGGGGCGATGGCCGCCGCGTCCAGTGGTTTGCAGCGCAGACAGGCGCGATAGCCCGCGGACATGCACTCATCGGCATGGGCGAAGAACTCGACGTTCTCCGGTTTCGGCTTGCGCGCCGTGCAACTGGGGCGACAGAAGATGCCGGTGGTTTTGACCGCGGTAAAGAACACCCCCTCGTAGGCGGTGTCTCGTTCGAGCATGGCGCGAACCATCTCGGCGTGAGGCGGAAGCAAAGCGTTTTGTAGGTTCATGGGCCGAGCATAAGCCGCGTCGCCCAGCGCCTCCACCGGAAAATCGACAGAGAATTCCAGCCATTCGTCATGAGGGCTGCCTAATGCTTATGTCGGTGATGGATGTCCGGAAAATGTGGATGGCTGTGGTGCAGCGGCGTGTGTTGATGTTCGTGACTGTGGGGTTCGGTCCCGTCCCACTGGAATGAATGTTCATGTTGATGATGCTCGTCATGCACGTGGCGATGAGCATGCTTGAGCGCCTCATGTTGATGCTCATGGGCATGACTTTCCTTGAGGTGAATCCATACCCCAAGGCCCATCAACAGCGAAGCGGCCCAAAATGTCAGCGTGACGGGTTCGTTCAGCAGCAGGATGGCGATTGCCGCGCCGAGGAAAGGTGCCGTGGAAAAGTAGGCGCCAGTGCGCGCAGTGCCCAGGCCCCGGAGTGCCAGAACGAACAACACCAGGCTGATGCCATACCCCAGGAAACCCACGATCAACGTAGGCCCCAGCACCGTCATGTGCGGCAGTGTTGCGCCGAGCAGCAGCGCCAGAGAACAGTTCACCACCCCGGCGACCAACCCCTTGATGCCGGCAATAAACAGCGCATCCGAAGCCGATACCTTGCGCGTCAGGTTGTTATCGATCGCCCAGCACACACAGGCCAGCGCTACCGCCAACGGTCCGATCCAGCCCTGTGATTGCGCCGGGTTCTGGGGCCAGGCCAGCAGCAAGCCACCGGCGACGATTGCCAGCATTCCGGCGACGATGCGTCGGTCAGCGTTCTCCTTGAATACCACCCAGGCCAGCACGGCGGTCAATACCGATTCGAGGTTGAGCATCAGCGAGGCCGTGGCGCCGGAGGTCAGGGTCAAACCGAACATCAGCGCCACCGGCCCGAGCACGCCGCCAAAAGCGATGGCACCGATCAGCCATGGCCACTCCGACGATTTCAGCCCGCTGGGCTGCCAGCCTCGGTCACGCAACAGTCTGACGAGTGTCAGGCCCAGGCCGCTGCCCAGGTACAACAAGCCGGCCAGCAGGATCGGCGAAAGGTTCAGGCCCAGCAACTTGGCCAATGGCGTACTCGCGCCAAAAAGCGCGGCAGCGCCAAGGGCGTAGACGATGTTCAGGTTCATTCAAGGCTCGTTGGGTTTTGAGACGGGATGAAACGCAGTTTGAACCTGCGTGGCATCCAGTCAACCCATAACCTCACGCACGGCGCGCCATCAGCAACACCGAAGCCGCCGCTGACAACAATCCCGCGCAGCAACGATTGAACATCCGCTTGCCCCGGGGTTCGGCGAACCAGCGGCGCATGTGCAGGCCCATGTAGGCGTAGGCACCGATGGCGATCCATTCCAGCACCAGGAACAACGCGCCCAACACGGCGAATTGCGGCGATACGGCTTGGGTCGAGTCGACGAACTGCGGCAGGAACGCGGTGAAGATCAGGATCGCTTTCGGATTACCGGCCGCCACCAGGAACTCCTGCCGCGCCAACGCCAACATCCCCACCGGCGCGCCCGCCACCACGTTTTCCGTCCCGGGATCGGCGCGCCACAATTGCCAGGCGAGGTAGAGCAGGTACGCCGCCCCCAGAATCTTGATCCCGTAGAACAACAATTCCGACGTTTGCAGCACCACCGCCAGCCCCGCCGACGCGAGGGCGATCATGCCGGCGAACGCGAACAGCCGACCGATCCCGGCGACACAGGCGATGCGATAGCCGTAGCGGGTCGAGTTGCTGACCGACAACAGGTTGTTCGGCCCGGGCGCCATGTTCAGGGCGAAGCAGGCGGGAAGAAACAGGGTGAGGGTCGCGAGGTCCATGGCGGGGCTCCAAAAGCGGGAACGGTATTTTTATCACAGGCCCGGGGTGGCTTGACCCATACAGTGGTGGACGGCGGTCGCGGTACAGCTGAGGGGTGTTTTGTTCAATACAGCCCTCAGGTCGCTCTTTACCTTGAGGCCTCGTTCAACTGAATTGAAGAAGGTCTGTGATGAGTCTGATTATTTCGATGGCGGCATTTGCACTGGTGGCCTCGATAACGCCAGGGCCGGTGAACATTGTGGCGTTGAGTTCCGGCGCGCAGTTTGGTTTCCGCGCCAGTCAACGGCATGTGGCCGGGGCGACGCTGGGTTTCGTCGTGTTGTTGGTGTTGATGGGATTAGGGCTGCATGAGGTGTTGCAGCGCTGGCCAGCGCTGACGCTGGGGGTGCAATGGGCGGGGGTGGCGTTCCTGTTGTACATGGCCTTCAAGTTAGCCGCCGACAAGGGTGATCTGCAGGCGAAGGAGTCAGGCCGTGCGCCGTCTATGTTGTACGGCGCGGTCATGCAATGGCTCAACCCGAAAGCCTGGCTGGCCTGCGTGGCCGGGATGGGCGCTTTTGTGGCGGATGGCGAGGCGCGGCTGGTCTGGCAGTTTGCGGCGGTGTATCTGGTGATTTGCTACCTGTCCGTCGGCTGCTGGGCCTATGCCGGGACGTTTTTACGCGGCTATCTGAGTAACCCGGCGGGCATGCGTCTGTTCAATCGGAGTATGGCGTTGTTGCTGGCGGTGAGTGCGGTGTACCTGTTGATACCTTAAGCACAGGGATCGCGTCGTTGGAGTCAGCCGCGATACTGTCCCGGTGTCGCCGCCAGATGTTGTTTGAACGCACGCTGAAAATGCGCCTGATCAGCAAACCCGGCTTCGAGCGCGACATCGGCGATCAACTTGCCGCTGCGCAGTTGATCGCGGGCGAACTGGATACGCCGGTTGACCAGAAAGGCGTGGGGCGTCATGCCGTAATGCTGCTTGAACGCACGGATCAGGTAGGACGGCGATAGTTGAGCCGCCTCGCAAATGTCTTCGAGCTTGAGCAGTTGCGTGCAGTTGTCGCGGATGTACTCGGCGGCCCGTTCCAGTTTGAAATTGGGCTCGCGCAGCGGTGGGTCGATCGGATTGAGCCGCTGCTGTACGTCGGTGAAAAACTCCACGGCCGCGCTTTGCTTGCGCAACACGTCTTGCTGCGCATCGACCAACACGTCGTACACACTTTTCAGACCGGCATACAGATCACTGTCGTGAGTGTGGGTGATGGAAAACCGGCGGAACGCCAAGTCCTGGCTGAAGCCGAGCTGATGCTGCAAGTCGGTCAGCCACGGCGTCTCGACGTACAGCATCAGGTACGACCACGGTTGGTCATCGATGGGATTGCAGGCGTGGACATCACCGGGATTCATCAGCACCACGGTGCCGGCACTGACCTGGAATTGCGATTGCTCGTGGAGGTAGGTACTGCGCCCGGCCGTGATCGCACCGATGGAAAAGTGCTCGTGAGAATGCCGGGTGTAACAGACCTCGCGGCCGTCGGCGATGGAACGGGCTTCGATGAAGGGCAGGGCGTCGTCGCGCCAGAAGCGCGGGGCTTTGTCAGCGTCTTTGGCAACGGCGGGCTTCATGGTCAGCGTCCTCGGCAGGTCAGCGTCGAAGTGTATTAGCTCTCGCCGTCAAAGGCTCGTTGCAACGCTGCGATATCGAGTTTTTTCATCTGCAACATCGCCGCCATGGCGCGTTGGGATTTTGCCGTGTCAGGGTCTTTCATCATGTCCATCAGGGCCACCGGTACGATCTGCCACGACACGCCGAATTTGTCCTTGAGCCAGCCGCATTGCTGGGCCTCAACGGGACCACCCGCGGACAGGCGCCCCCAGAAGTGGTCGACTTCTTCCTGGGTATGGCAATTGACCTGAAATGAAACCGCTTCATTGAACTTGAATATCGGACCGCCGTTGAGGCCGGTAAAACTCTGTCCGTCCAGCTCGAAACTGACCGTCATCACCGAACCTTCGGGCCTGCCGTGAATCTCCTGACCGGCCTTGCCGTAGTGGGTGGTGGCGCTGATTTTCGAATGATCGAAGATCGCACAGTAGAACTTCGCGGCCTCCTCGGCTTGATCGTCGAACCACAGGCAGGGCGTGAGTTTTTGAACGCGGTGCATGGTTTAGCTCCTCTACGGATTACTCAGGCTGGACTTTCAGCGTAGTCAGCCTCGGGTCGTCTGGCCGTACCGTAGATCGACAAGTTGAAAGAGTTTCCCTGGGCAATGGAATCAAACATGTCGGCATGACCCGATAGCCGCTAGACTTGCCGACCTGGTTTGCCGCAAGGACGCTCTGCATCATGGTTACCTCCCGATTACTGGCTGTTTCCTGTCTGCTGGCTGCCGCTGCTGTAAACGCTGGGCCGTTGACGTATCACCTCACGGACCCCGCGAAGAAATACGTCATCGATGTGCAGTTTGCACAGCCGCCCACCCAGACTTTCGACGGCGCTCCTGCGCTGATTACGTTGCGCAAAAGGGCCGGTGGGCAGGTGGTGCAGCGCATCGAGTCAGCCGAAGCGTTCGCCCTGTTCAAGCCAGGCCGAAAAGCTTCGGAGTTCGACCGGAACCTGGCGTATGCCGATCAAAATCTGCTGTTGTTCGGCGATTTCAATTTCGACGGGCAACAAGATCTGGCCGTACGCAACGGCAATAATGCAGGCTATGGCGGCCCTTCCTACGACATCTATCTGTTCGATCCCCAGAGTCCGACGCTCGTGTTGAGCACCTCCTTCTCCGCTCTGACCCGTGACGAAAATCTGGGCATGTTCGGCATCGATCCTGTCACCAAAAGCCTGCATACCCAGTCCAAAAGCGGTTGCTGCTGGCGCCAGAGCGCGACCTGGCAAATACAGGACAACCTTCCTGTGAAGGTGGCCGAGAAAACCGAGGTGGTGCAAAAGCCCTCGCAAGCCAGCCCGTTCATGCCCTATGGCTATGTGGACGTCACCAATCGTGAACTGAAGTCCGGCCAATGGACGGAGCGTCGTCGACTCGAGGGGCCCGTCGGTGAAGCGCCGGTCATGTTGCGCGGCACCCTTGATAACAAGATCCCCGTTGAGCTGTGGTGGCAACGTCAGGGTGATGTCTACGTCGGGGAAGTTCGCTACAGCAAGACCGGCAGCGGCCAACCGATCCGGCTGGTGGGCAATACCTATGAAGAGGGCGGAATCGTTCTGCGTGAACTGGACGACGACGGTCAGATGATCGGCAACTGGTTCGTCGAAGGCACGCCGAACGAGCAGGGCAGCCAGACCGGCACGTGGATCAACGGTTCCCGCCAATTGAGCATCAATGTCAGGCCGGCCGCGTTCAAGGTGGCCGCGCAAAAACTTGAGCGGGTAGCAGACAGTCAGCGAGCAGGGCGCTACCTCGTGAGCAATGTCCAGGATCGACGTGTTGGCGAGCTGACCCTCAAAGTAGTGCCGGCGATCGATAACGGCCCCGAGATGGCAGACATCAACCTGAGCATTTTTCAGCTCAAGGATCCGCCCGTTGAAGTCCATCATCAGTACCCGTTGCTCGCCGGCAACCTCGTCATAGCGCTGGACCCCGAGGGCGACCCGCTGTTTCGCCTGCAATTGCTCAACGGCGCCGCAGAAGTGACCGGTTTTGGTGAGTATCAGAAGTACAGCGCGGCTTACGTGAAACAACCTTGATGGTGTCGTCTTCCGGCGCAACATCGGCTGGACAAAGGTCTGGTCGGCGTCGTGAGGCCTGAAGGCGACGGTTCAGTTGCGGCCCAGGCCACCTTTTTCAGCGATCCAACGGGTGGCCAAATCAATAAAGGCCCGCAGTTTTGGCTGCGTCTGGGTACGGCTGGGGAAGTACAGGTACAGCGCCGAGCTGAGTGGCACAAAGGGCTGCAGCACCCGCTCCAGGCGTCCATCCGCCAACTCTTCGGCAATTTCCAGATCACAGGCGTAGGCCAGGCCCGAACCGCTGCGAGCGGCCGCCACCAACAACCGGCGGTCATTGACGATTACGCCGCCCTCGACGCCCACGGTGAAGTCCCGACCCTCGCGGCGAAACTCCCAGCGGTGCGCGCTGCCGGAGGTCGAGAAGCGAAAGCCAATGCATTCATGTCGGGTCAGGTCTTCCGGGCTGTCCGGTTTTCCAGCCTTGGCGAAGTACGCCGGGGAGCCCACCACCGACCATTGCAGGTCAGGTGTCAGGCGCACCGCGACCATGTCTTTTTCTATCGACTCTCCCAGGCGAATCCCGGCATCGAAGCCGCCGGCCATCAGGTCGACCGTGGCGTCGTCCAGGGAAATATCGAGGGTGACTTGCGGGTAGGCCTCGCGGAACAGCGGAATCAGCGGCTCCATCAACAAGGCCCCGGACAATCTTGGGGCCGTGAGTCGCAGCGTGCCCATGGGCTGATCGCGGAAACCGCTGAGCACCGCCAGCGCTTCATCGATTTCACTGGCCGCCGGACGCAAGCGGGCAAACAGACTGGCGCCGGCTTCGGTCAGCGCCACTCGGCGTGTGGTGCGCTGAAACAGCAGCACGCCGGTGCGTCGTTCCAAGAGCTTGATCGCATGGCTGACGGCGGTGGGCGTAACGGCTAGCCGAGTCGCGGCCAGGGTGAAGCTTTTGTGCTCGGCGACCGCAAGAAACTCGGTCAAACCGTCGAAAGGGTCGTGATTCATATCGGCGCCATTATGAAAGAGCGTTTCATAGTGCTTGTAACACGAGGGCATTTTTCCGACCAATGTTCCTGCGTACCTTGTGCTTACCCCAACGACCTACAAGGATTCGCGATCATGACCACTTCCCAACACTTCAAACGTGTCTGGCTCATCACCGGTGCTTCTCGCGGTATCGGCGCCAAGATCGCTGCCGCCGCGCTGGCCAATGGCGACGCGGTGGTCGCCACCGCCCGTGACGCCAACAGCATCACCCAGCGTTTTGGCGAGCGGCCAGGTTTGCTGGCCGCCACCCTTGATGTGACCAACGAAGCCCAGAGTATTGCGGTCGCCAACGCGGCCATCGAGCACTTCGGGCGCATTGACGTGCTGGTCAACAACGCCGGTTTCGGCGTGCTCGGCGCGGTGGAAGAAGCCAGCGCCGATGAAGTGCGCCGCGTGTACGAAACCAACGTCTTCGGCTTGCTGAATGTCACGCGCGCCGTCCTGCCGCACATGCGCGCCGCTCGCCGTGGACATGTGATCAATCTCTCATCGGTGGGCGGCTACAGGTCGGGGCCGGGCTTTGGCGTCTATTGCTCGACCAAATTTGCCGTCGAAGGCTTGAGCGAGGCGCTGCACGCCGAGCTGGCACCGTTGGGCATCAACGTGACCATTGTCGAGCCCGGCTACTTCCGGACTGAATTCCTCGAAGGCAATTCGCTGGTCGAATCCCCGGCTTCGATCGCTGACTACGACAGCACGGCGGGTGAGGTGCGCAAAATTGCCAAGGCCGTGACCCTGAATCAGCCTGGCGATCCGGACAAGCTCGCCCAGGCCATGATCACCCTGGTGCAAGCGCAAAAAGCCCCGCTGCGCTTGCCGCTGGGCAGCGACTGTGTCGCGGCGATCGAAGCCAAGAACACCTTCGTCGCTGAGGAGTTGCAGACGTGGCGTGAGCTGTCGGTGTCCACCGACTTCTAAGCCCCCAACCGAGTTACTTCAGTCTTCTTTATGTGACCGGTGGTCGATGAACCGGTCTCGCCCGGCAATTTGCGCTTAGCTGTAGGGATAACACTGCCCTTGTAGGAGCTGAGCTTGCTCGCGATGGCGTCAGGTCTGGCACACCGCGTTATCGTTCATCGCGAGCAAGCTCGGCTCCTACAAAGGGCGTAACGGCGGAGGCCGGAGAGAGCCCTTTCAGAACACCGTGAATCTGAGGAAATTCGCAATGCTGACCCTCAACATCAATGGCAAGGACCAGGCGCTGGATGTCCCCGCAGACATGCCGCTCCTATGGGTCCTGCGCGATGTCGCGCACCTGACCGGCACCAAATTCGGTTGCGGCATGGCCCAGTGTGGCGCCTGTACCGTGCACGTCGACGGCGCGCCGCTACGCTCTTGCGTCACCCCCGCCACAGCCGTGGCCAATGGGCAAAAAATCCTCACCATCGAAGGCCTGTCCAGCGACGGTTCGCACCCGGTGCAACAAGCCTGGGCCGAACTCGATGTGGTGCAGTGCGGCTATTGCCAGTCCGGGCAGATCATGTCGGCCGCCGCGTTGCTGGCGAAAATTCCCAAGCCCACCGACAGCGACATCGATCAGGCGCTCTCCGGCAACATCTGTCGCTGCGGCACCTACCCGCGGATCCGCGCAGCGGTCAAACGCGCCGCCGAGATCGGTTGATGCCACGTTGACAGGAGTCCGAACAATGAACAGCCTCAATCCTCTGTCACGCCGCGGTTTCCTCAAGGGCAGCGCGGTGCTGGGCGGTGGCCTGGTGGTGGCGTTTGTCATCCCCGGTGGCCATCGCTTTGCCATGGGCGCCGAGAATCAAGGCAATGTATTCGCGCCCAATGCGTTTTTACGGATCGGCAATGACGACAGCGTCACCATGCTGCTCGGCCATTCGGAAATGGGCCAGGGCATCTGGACCGGCCTGACCATGCTGATCGCCGAAGAACTGGACGCCGACTGGTCGAAGATCCGCGTCGAACATGCACCGGCTTCGGCCGCCGAGTATGGCCTGGCCGGGTTTGGCGGGATGCAAATCACCGGTGGATCGACCTCGACCTGGATGGAGTTCGATCGCTACCGTCAGGCCGGGGCAGCGGCGCGTTTGATGTTGATCGACGCGGCGGCCAAACGCTTCAACGTCGCACCCTCCGGGATTCGCACTGAGTCGGGTGTGGTGATTGCCGGTGACCAACGCGCTACCTACGGTGAACTGGCCGATGACGCCGGCAAACTGCCGGTGCCGGATCCGGCGTCGATCAAGCTCAAGGAGTCCAAGGACTGGAAAATCATCGGCAAACCGACCAAGCGCCTGGACACCCCGGAGAAAATCACCGGCCGTGCCACGTTCGGCATGGACGTGCAGTTCGACGGCCTGATGACCGCCATGGTCGCGCGTTCGCCAGTGTTCGGTGGCAGCGTCAAATCCTTCGAAGGCGCCGAAGCGCTGGCGATTCCGGGCGTGCACAAAGTGGTGCAGGTGCCCACCGGGGTGGCGGTGATTGCCGATCATTACTGGGCGGCGAAGCTGGGGCGCGATGCGTTGAAGGTCGATTGGGACCTGGGGCCGAACACCGGGCTCGACAGCCAGGCGCTGCTGGAAAGCTTCCGCAAGCTCGCCGCCACCCCTGGCGTTTCGGCCAGTCAGGCCGGTGATGTCGCGGCAGGTCTGGGTAAAGCGGCGAAGACCATTGATGTCGAATACAGCGTGCCGTACCTGGCCCACGCGCCGATGGAACCGCTCAACTGCACAGTGAAAATCACCCAGGACAAATGCGAAATCTGGACCGGCACCCAGTTCCAGACGCTGGATCAAATGGTCGCCGGGAAAATCACCGGGCTCAAACCCGAGCAGGTGGAGATTCATACCGAGTTTCTCGGCGGCGGTTTCGGTCGCCGGGCCAATCCGACCTCGGACTTTGTCGCAGAAGCCGTGGAAGTCGCCAAGGCCGCGGGTGCACCGGTAAAAACCGTCTGGTCCCGGGAGGACGACATTCGCGGTGGCTACTACCGCTCGGCGTTCCTCCATCAGGCCCGCATCGGCCTCGATGCCGGCGGCCTGCCGATCGCCTGGAAGCATGTGATGGTCGGGCAGTCGATCATGGCGGGCACGTCATTCGAGGCGACCATGGTCAAGAATGGCATCGACAAGACCTCTGTCGAAGGGGTCGCCGACAGTCCGTACCTTGAGGGTTTGGCGAATCACCAGGTTGATCTGCATTCGCCGCAAACCGGCATCCGCGTGCTCTGGCTGCGTTCGGTGGGGCACACCCACACCGCGTTCGTGATGGAGTCGCTGATCGACGAACTGGCAGAGGCGGCCGGCAAGGATCCGGTCGAATACCGACGAACCTTGCTCAAGGATCATCCACGGCATCTTGGCGTGCTGAACCTGGCCGTCGAGAAAGCCAACTGGAAGGCGCCACTGCCGGACGGCCATGCGTTGGGTGTCGCGGTGCATGAGTCTTTCGGCAGCTATGTTGCCCACGTGGCTGAGGTGTCCCAGGACAACCTGGCGATTCGCGTGCATCGGGTGGTGTGTGCGGTGGATTGCGGCATTGCGGTCAACCCGATGAGCATCGCGGCGCAAATGGAATCGGCCATCACCTTCGGCCTCGGATTTACCTTGCACAGCAAACTGACCTTCAAGAACGGGCAGGTGGTGCAATCCAATTACCATGACTATCAAGTGCTGCGGCTCAACGAGATGCCGGTGGTAGAGGTGCATATCGTCCCCAGCAGTGACAAACCCGGCGGCATCGGTGAGGCCGGTGTGCCGCCCACGGCGCCGGCAGTGGCCAACGCGGTGTTCGCCCTGACCGGCCAACGCTTGCGGGAACTGCCGCTGCAACTGTCGGGGGTGTGAGATGAGACGACATCTGATGCTTGGCGCAGTGGTGTTGATCGGCCTGATCGGCTACGCCGAAGACCTGTTCGCTGACGATAAGGAAGCGATCAAGGCGTTCGATACCGTGCAAAAGGTCTTCCAGAGCCCACGCTGCCAGAACTGCCATATCCCCGGCGATTCGCCGTTGCAGTTCGACGCCGGGATCCCTCACGCGATGAACGTCGTGCGGGGCATGGACGGCAAGGGCGCGGCGGGTTTGCCCTGCGCTACCTGTCACGCCGAGCGTAATCCGCCGGCCAGTTACGGCCCTCACGCACCGCCAGGGGCGCCGCACTGGAGCTTGCCGCCCGCCGCGCACAAAATGGCCTGGATCGGTCTGCCGGCCGATAAATTGTGCGCAATGATCAAGGACCGTTCCAGCAACGGTGACCGCGATTTCGCCGCGCTGATCAAGCATGTCAGCGACGACAAATTGGTGCTCTGGGGCTGGAATCCGGGTCAGGGAAGGGCGCCGGTGCCGGTGCCGCACGACATTTTCGTCACCCAGTTCAAGCTTTGGGCTGACGCGGGAGGGCCATGTCCGGTCGCGGGTAGCTGACCGGCGGTCCGTTAACAGGGAGTCAAAGCGGGTATGGACGACTCTAAGAAATATACCCGCCAATGGAGTGAGAAATGCTGATCCCAGGCAAACCGGTAAAACCAGGCGCGTGCGCCGACCCGTTGCGCACGCCACTGCAGGAGCGCGAGCTGCTGCGTGACTTGGCCCGCAAGGCCGAGGAGGAGCTGATGGGCGTGCAAATGGCGAGCATGGACGAGTTGACCCTGCTCTCCAACCGACACGGTTTTACAGCGCTGGCCCAACAAGGGCTGGATGTCTGCCAACAGCTGAAAAAGCCAGCGACGCTGCTGCTCTTCAATATTGATGACTTCAAACACATCAACTATCTCTATGGTCGTGCCGAAGGCGATAACGCCCTGAAAACCTTTGCTGATGTGCTGCGCATTGCCTTTCGCGAGAGCGATGTGATCGGCCGGTGGGGCAGCGACAAATTCGTCGCGTTGCTGACCGGCTCAAGCGTTGTGGAAATACCCGCGATCAGGGCGCGACTCGAAGAAATACTCGAAGAAATACTCGAAGAGCGCAATGCCACGGTGCATCGCGGTTATGACATCCACTACAGCGTCGATCAGATCGAGTTTCATCCTGCGCTTCACGAGACGGCCGAGGGTTTACTGGCCGCGGTCAGTGAGCAAATCGGCAGCGACCCGTTCGGCCACCCGTAGCAACGAACCGTCATTTCGGAACCGACCGATCATCTGTAAACCGATCGGCATCGATCCTTCTGTGCGAACCAGCGGGATATTCACCTGCGGCCAGCCAAACGCGCCCCAGAACTTGATGAAATCCGAGGGCCCGGTGCTTTCCAAGCCCACCGGCGCGATCATCCCGCAGCAGGGGCCGAGCATCGCGTCGTAGGGCTGGCACCGTTCATTCAGGCGCGGTGCAAGCGCCGCCAACCGGGCCTTGGCAGCGGACTCCTGTTCCCAGGTGGTCGCCGCCGCCCGGTCGAACATTGCCAGGGTCGAAGGGCTTAACAATGCGCGGTGTCCCTGAAACTCCTTCGCCAGAGAGCGGGCGCCTTCGCAGTCGTTGATTAACAGGTGATCGTCGAATACCCCGGCAAACTCATCCGGCAGTTGCACGTCGTCGACCTGATGGCCGGCGCTGCGCAAGTGGTCCACGGCCTGTTCCAGGGCGTTGGCCACCTCGGGGTCGACCTGATCCCAGCGCGCTGTGCGATAGAAGCCCAATTGCAGAGGGCGTGGTTCAACCTCAGGCACTGCAAAACCTGGAATCAACACCCGCGCCACCAAGTGCAGATCCCGCACCGAGCGACCGTACCAGCCTACGGTGTCGAAGCTCGGCGCCAGCGGCTTTACGCCTTCCAGCGAGACCAGGCCAAACGACGGTTTGAACGCGAACAGACCGCAATAGGACGCCGGTTTAAGCAGTGAACCGGCCGTCTGGGTGCCCAGCGCCACCGCAAAGAAATCCGCTGCCATCCCGGCCGCCGAACCGGCGCTGGAGCTGCCCGGCGTGCGGTCCGGGTCATGCGGGTTGCGGGTCGGGCCGGTGTGCATGTACGCAAATTCAGTGGTGTGGGTCTTGCCCATGATCAGCGCGCCAGCCTGGCGCAGCAGGGTCACCACATGGGCATCCCGGGCCGGTTGATGACCGGCATAGATGGGCGAGTTGAATTGGGTCGGATGGTCGGCACTGTCGAAGACATCCTTCACCCCTACCGGGACCCCGGCCAGCAAGCCACGACTGTTGTGCAACGCAGCATCGGTGCGTACTTTTCGGGCATCGAACGAGACGAAGGCCTGGATGTCCGGCTCCAGCGCCTGAATGCGCTCAAGGACCGTTTCGGCGATGGCGGCGGCGGACGTCTCACCCTTGATCACGGACTGACTGAGGGCCGTGGCATCCGGGACGGGGCGGATCATTTGGCGAACAACTGAGTGATGTCCTTGAACGCCTTGAACTCCAGCGCATTGCCGCAAGGGTCGAAGAGAAACATCGTGGCTTGCTCACCCACCAATCCCTGAAAGCGAATGCCCGGTTCGATGACGAATCGGGTATCGAGGGCTTTCAGGCGTTTGGCCAGAGCCTCCCATTCGTCCATCCCCAAGACCACACCAAAATGCGGCACTGGCACGTTGTGGCCGTCGACGGCATTGGTGTGAGCGGCTTCTTGAGAGGGGTTTTTCGGCGCAAGGTGAATGACCAACTGATGGCCGAAAAAATTGAAATCGACCCAATGATCGCTTGAGCGACCTTCTTCCAGGCCGAACACCTCGCCATAGAAATTGCGTGCGGCAGTCAGGTCGTAGACCGGGATGGCCAAGTGGAAAGGGGAGAGTTGCATCGGATGTGCCTCGGCTGTCTGGATTCAGCCTGAGTTTAGCGCTGTGCTTTTTGATTGAAAGACGATAGTTTTTGCGTCGAGATCAAATTATTTCGATCAATCGAGAACGTCTATGTTGCGCGAATTGAAAACCTTCATTGCCGTCACGCGCTATGGCACGTTCGCGGCGGCCGGGATGCACGTCGGGCTGACGCAGTCGGCGGTCAGCGCGCAGATGCGCAATCTGGAGCAGGCCCTGGGTATTCGCTTGTTCGACCGCACCGGACGTCAGGCGATTCTCAATGCGGCGGGCCAGCGCGCGTTGCCGATGGCGCGGGAGATCCTTGAGACCTTCAGCCGCATGGCGGTCAGCGATGATGTCAGCGAGTATCGCGGTGAGTTGAAAATAGGCGCGGTGGCCACGACCCAGACCGGACTGCTGCCCCAGGCGTTGCTGCGGCTGAGGCAACAGGCACCGTTGTTGGAACCGAAACTGGTGCCCGGCGTGTCGCTGAACCTGTTGAGCCAGGTGGACACCGGTGAGGTGGATCTGGCGATCCTGATCAAACCGCCGTTCGAGTTGCCCAAGGAACTGTCAGCGCAGGTCATCCGCAAGGAACCGTTTGTATTGATCGTGCCGACGGACCTCGAAGGCGATGAGCCGTTGCAGATCCTCGCGAGCCATCCGCATGTGCGTTACGACCGCAATTCGTTCGGTGGAAGACTGGTGACTCGTTTTTTGCGTGAGCAGCAGATTGATGTGCAGGTGGCTTTGGAGCTGGATGAGCTGGAAGCCATCGTGAAGATGGTTGAATGCGGGTTGGGAGTGTCGCTGTTACCCGAGGCGGGGCTCTGGCTTGAGCATGGGGCGAAGGTCCGGATCATCCCGTTGGGCGAGCTGACGTTCTTCCGCGAGATCGTCCTGTTGCAGCGCTACAGCCAGCGCACACAGCCGATCCAGCAGCTGTTTGCCCAGTGTCTCACCCAAATCGAAAGCTAAACCACAACCCCTGTGGGAGCGGGCTTGCTCGCGAATACGGTTGTTCATTCAACATTGATGTCGTCTGACACGACGCCTTCGCGAGCAAGCCCGCTCCCACAGGGGGTCTGCGTCAGGTCTCAAATCGCAGACATAAAAAAACCCGCCTGAAGAGGCGGGTTTTTTATTTGGCTGACCGAAGATTACTCTTCGAGGCTGCCCATGGCCGTGGTGTTGAAACCACCGTCCACGTACATGATTTCGCCGCTGATGCCGGACGCCAGGTCCGAACACAGGAAGGCGCCGGCGTTGCCGACTTCGTCGATGGTGACGTTACGACGCAGCGGAGTTTGCGCTTCGTTGGCAGCCAGCATCTTGCGGAAGTTCTTGATGCCGGAAGCGGCCAGGGTGCGGATCGGGCCAGCCGATACGCAGTTGACGCGGGTGCCGTCCGGGCCCAGGGAGCCGGCCAGGTAACGAACGCCAGCTTCCAGGGAAGCCTTGGCCATGCCCATCACGTTGTAGTTCGGCATGGTGCGCTCGGCGCCCAGGTACGACAGGGTCAGCAGGCTGCCGTTGCGGCCTTTCATCATTTCGCGACCGGCTTTGGCCAGGGCCACGAAACTGTAGGCGCTGATGTCGTGAGCGATGCGGAAACCTTCACGGGTGGTGGCTTCGGTGAAGTCGCCATCCAGTTGGTCGCCCGGGGCAAAGCCGACGGAGTGCACGATGCAGTCCAGGCCGTCCCACTTCTTGCCCAGCTCAACGAAGACCTTGGCGATTTCTTCATCGCTGGCCACGTCGCACGGGAAGCACAGCTCAGGGTTGGAGCCCCAGCTTTGTGCGAACTCTTCGACACGACCCTTGAGTTTGTCGTTCTGATAAGTGAAGGCAAGCTCAGCGCCCTCGCGATGCATGGCGGCAGCGATGCCGGATGCGATGGACAGCTTGCTGGCGACACCGACGATCAGTACGCGCTTACCGGCGAGAAAACCCATGTGTTGCTCCTCTCTTTCAGGTTATTGCGCAGTGGCTGGGGCCAGGAAAGCGGCTTCCAGCAACTGCTGTGTATACGGATGTTTGGGCGACGCAAAAATACTTTGCGCGTCTCCCTGTTCGACCACTTGGCCTTGCTTGACCACCATCAGCTGGTGGCTCAGCGCTTTGACGACAGCCAGGTCATGGCTGATAAACAGATACGTCAGGTTGTACTTGGTTTGCAGCGAACGCAAAAGCTCCACCACTTGGCGTTGCACTGTCCGGTCGAGGGCCGATGTCGGCTCGTCCAGCAGAATCAACGCCGGTTTTAGCACTAATGCCCGGGCAATGGCGATTCTCTGCCGTTGCCCGCCGGAAAATTCGTGGGGGTAGCGGTGCCGGGTTTCCGGATCCAGACCTACCTCCTTGAGTGCCGCAATAATCGCCAGTTCCTGTTCCGCCTCGGTGCCCATCTTGTGGATCCGCAGGCCTTCGCCGACGATCTGGCTCACGCACATCCGTGGGCTCAGGCTGCCGAACGGGTCCTGAAACACCACCTGCATCTCCCGCCGCAGCGGTCGAACCTGTTGCTGCGTCAGGCAGTCTAGCTGCTTGCCTTCAAAACGGATGGCGCCTTTGCTGCCGATCAGCCGCAAAATCGCCAAACCCAGTGTCGACTTGCCCGAACCGCTTTCTCCCACAATCCCCAGGGTCTGGCCCTGAGGCAGGCTGAAATTGATTCCGTCCACCGCTTTGATGTGGTCGACAGTCTTTTTCAGAAAGCCTTTCTTGATCGGGAACCAGACTTTCAGGTCCTCGACTTGCAGCAAGGGCGGGCCGATCACATTGGTCGCTGGCTTGCCGCTGGGCTCCGCTGCCAGCAGTTCCCGAGTGTACGGATGCTGCGGTGCGCGGAACAACTCTTCGCACGATGCCTGTTCGACGATGCAACCGCGCTGCATGACACATACGCGATGCGCAATTCTTCGCACAAGGTTCAAATCGTGACTGATCAGTAATAGCGCCATGCCCAACCGGGCCTGTAATTCCTTGAGCAATTCGAGGATTTTCAGCTGAACGGTGACGTCCAGCGCGGTGGTTGGCTCGTCGGCGATCAGCAATTCCGGCTCATTGGCCAGGGCCATGGCGATCATCACTCGCTGACGCTGGCCGCCAGACAATTCATGGGGCAGCGCCTTGAGACGCTTCTCGGGCTCCGGGATGCCGACCATTTCCAGCAGCTCCAGCGTGCGCTGGGTCGCGACTTTGCCGATCAGGCCTTTGTGGATGCCCAACACTTCGTTGATCTGCTTCTCGATCGAGTGCAGCGGATTGAGCGAGGTCATCGGCTCCTGGAAGATCATCGCGATCCGGTTGCCGCGGATGTGGCGGATGGTTTTCTCTTTCAGGCTCAGCAGGTTTTGCCCGGCGTACTCGATGGTCCCGGACGGATGCCGGGCGAGCGGGTAGGGCAACAGCCGCAGGATCGAGTGAGCGGTCACTGATTTGCCGGAGCCGCTTTCGCCCACCAGCGCCAGGGTTTCGCCACGCTTGATATCGAAGCTCACGCCTTCGACCACCCGTTGAACGCGCTCGCCGACGACAAATTCGACGGCCAGGTCGCGCACTTCGATCAGATTGTCCTGATTCATTTCACTTCCTCGGGTCGAAGGCATCGCGAGCAGACTCGCCGATGAACACCAGCAAACTCAACATCAACGCCAGCACGGCAAACGCGCTCATGCCGAGCCACGGCGCTTGCAGGTTGGATTTGCCCTGGGCCACCAGCTCACCAAGGGATGGTGCGCCAGGCGGCAAACCGAAGCCCAGAAAGTCGAGAGCGGTCAGGGTGCCGATGGCGCCGGTCAGAATGAACGGCATGAAAGTCATGGTCGAGACCATGGCGTTGGGCAAAATGTGGCGGAACATGATCGCACCATTCTGCATGCCCAACGCCCGCGCGGCGCGCACGTATTCCAGATTACGTCCTCGCAGGAATTCGGCGCGGACCACGTCCACCAGGCTCATCCACGAGAACAGCAGCATGATCCCCAGCAGCCACCAGAAATTCGGCTGGACGAAACTGGCGAGAATGATCAGCAGGTACAGCACCGGCAGCCCGGACCAGATCTCCAGAAAACGCTGCCCGGCCAAATCCACCCAGCCGCCGTAGAAACCCTGCAAGGCTCCGGCAATCACGCCGATGATCGAGCTGAGAATGGTCAGGGTCAGGGCGAACAGCACCGAAATCCGGAAGCCGTAAATCACCCGCGCCAACACGTCGCGGCCCTGATCATCGGTGCCCAGCAGGTTGTCGACAGAGGGTGGCGCCGGGGCCGGGACTTTCAGGTCGTAGTTGATGCTTTGATAGCTGTAGGGAATCGGCGCCCACAGCACCCAGGCGTCTTTTGCCTTGAGCAATTCGCGGATGTACGGGCTCTTGTAGTTGGCTTCCAGCGGGAATTCGCCGCCGAAGGTGGTTTCCGGGTAACGCTTGAGCGCCGGGAAGTACCAGCCATTGTCGTAGTGCACCACCAGCGGTTTGTCGTTGGCGATCAGTTCGGCGCCGAGGCTCAGCCCGAACAGCAGCAGAAACAGCCATAGCGACCACCAGCCACGCTTGTTGGCCTTGAACAGTTCGAAACGTCGGCGGTTGAGAGGGGACAGGTTCATCTCAATGCTCCCGGCTTTCGAAGTCGATGCGCGGATCGACAAAGGTGTACGTAAGGTCGCCGATCAATTTCACCACCAGACCCAGCAGGGTGAAGATAAACAGCGTGCCGAAGACCACCGGGTAATCGCGGTTGATCGCCGCCTCGAAACTCATCAGCCCCATGCCGTCGAGGGAGAAGATCACTTCCACCAGCAACGAACCGGTGAAGAAGATCCCGATAAACGCCGACGGGAACCCGGCGATCACCAGCAGCATGGCGTTGCGGAATACATGGCCGTAGAGCACGCGGTGATTGGTCAGGCCCTTGGCCTTGGCGGTGACCACGTATTGTTTGTTGATTTCGTCGAGAAAGCTGTTCTTGGTCAGCAGGGTCATGGTCGCGAAGTTGCCGATCACCAGCGCCGTCACCGGCAAGGCCAGGTGCCAGAAGTAATCGAGCACCTTGCCGCCCATGCTCAACTCATCGAAGTTGTTGGAGGTCAGCCCTCTGAGCGGGAACCAGTCGAAATAGCTGCCGCCGGCGAACACCACGATCAGCAAGATGGCGAACAGAAACGCCGGGATCGCGTAACCGACGATGATCGCCGAACTGGTCCAGACGTCGAAGTGGCTGCCGTGTCGCGTGGCCTTGGCGATCCCCAGCGGGATCGACACCAGGTACATGATCAGCGTGCTCCAGAGCCCGAGGGAGATCGACACCGGCATCTTTTCCTTGATCAGGTCGATGACCTTGGCGTCGCGGAAGAAGCTGTCGCCGAAATCCAGCGTCGCGTAGTTCTTGATCATGATCCACAGCCGTTCCGGCGCCGATTTATCGAAGCCGTACATGTGCTCGATTTCCTTGACCAGCGCAGGGTCCAGGCCCTGGGCGCCGCGATAGGCGGAACCCGCCACCGAGACTTCGGCACCGCCACCGGCAATGCGGCTGGTGGCGCCTTCGAAGCCTTCGAGCTTGGCGATCATCTGCTCTACCGGCCCGCCGGGAGCGGCCTGGATGATCACAAAGTTGATCAGCAAAATGCCGAGCAAGGTCGGGATGATCAGCAGCAGTCGCCGAAAAATATACGCCAGCATCTGATTACTCCGTGCCCGCAGGGTCGGCTTGCAGTTTGGTTTCGACTTCTACCGCAGGTTTGGCATCGGGCTTGACCCACCAGGTATTAATGCCGATGTCGTACTTGGGGGAGATTTTCGGGTGGCCGATGTGGTTCCAATACGCCACGCGCCAGGTCTTGATGTGCCAGTTGGGGATCACGTAATAGCCCCATTGCAGCACGCGGTCCAGTGCGCGGGCGTGGGCCACCAGGCTTTTGCGCGAATCGGCGTTGATCAGTTGCTCGACCAACTGGTCCACCACCGGGTCTTTGAGGCCCATGGAATTGCGGCTGCCGGGTTTGTCGGCGGCATCGGACATCCAGAACTCGCGTTGCTCGTTGCCCGGTGAATTGGACTGAGGGAAGCTGCCGACGATCATGTCGAAGTCCCGGGAACGCACGCGGTTGATGTACTGCGAGACGTCGACCCGACGAATCACCAGGTCGATGCCCAAGTCGCTCAGGTTGCGCTTGAACGGCAGCAGCACCCGCTCGAATTCGGTCTGGGCCAACAGGAACTCGATGGTCACCGGTTTGCCATTGGCGTCGACCATCTTGTCATCGACGATCCGCCAGCCTGCCTCTTGCAGCAGTTGATAAGCTTTGCGCTGCTGGGTGCGGATCATGCCGCTGGCGTCGGTCACCGGGTTCTGGAACGCCTCGCTGAACACCTGCTCGGGAATCTTGCCGCGGAACGGGTCGAGGATCGCCAGTTGATCGGCGTCCGGCAGGCCGCTGGCAGCCATTTCCGAGTTCTCGAAGTAACTGCGGGTGCGCGCGTAGGCGCCGTTGAACAGTTGCTTGTTGGTCCATTCGAAATCCAGCAACAGGGTCAGGGCCTGGCGCACGCGCACGTCCTGGAACACCGGGCGGCGCAGGTTGAAGACAAAGCCTTGCATGCCGGTGGGGTTGCCGTTGGGGATCTGTTCCTTGATCAACCGGCCCTCGGTGACGGCCGGGATGTTGTAGGCATTGGCCCAGTTCTTTGCGGCCATCTCGAGCCAGTAATCGAACTGCCCGGCCTTGAGTGCTTCCAGGGCCACGGTGTTGTCGCGGTAGTAGTCGGTGGTCATCACGTCGAAGTTGTAGAACCCGCGGTTGGCCGGCAGGTCCTTGCCCCAGTAATCCTTGACCCGCTCATAGCGCACCGAACGCCCGGCCTTGACTTCGCTGACCTTGTACGGGCCGCTGCCCAACGGCATTTCCAGGTTGCCCTTGGTGAAATCGCGCGTCGCCCACCAATGCTTGGGCAGTACCGGCAACTGGCCGAGGATCAGCGGCAGCTCACGGTTGTTGTTGTGTTTGAACTTGAACAGCACCGTCAGCGGATCTTCAGCGACCACTTCCTCTACATCGCTGTAGTAACCGCGGTACAGCGGCGCGCCGTCCTTGATCAGGGTCTGGAAACTGAACACCACGTCCTCGGCGCGCATCGGATGCCCGTCGTGGAAGCGCGCTTCGGGGCGCAGGTAGAAACGCACCCAGCTGTTGTCCGGGGCTTTTTCAATCTTGCCGGCCACCAGGCCGTACTCGGTGAACGGTTCATCCAGGCCCTGTTTGGCCAGGGTGTCGTAGATCATGCTGATGTCGTCGGCGGCGACACCCTTGTTGATGAAGGGATTGAGGCTGTCAAAGCCACCGAAACCGGCCTGACGGAAGATCCCGCCCTTGGGTGCGTCGGGATTTACGTAATCGAAATGTTTGAAATCGGCCGGGTATTTTGGCGGCTCGTTGTACAGGGTCAGGGCATGTTGCGGGGCGGCACAGGCCAGCCCGGCGAACAACAGACCGCTGGCCTGCAAGAGCAGGGTGCGTACGGGTTTCATCGATCTTTCTCCGAAGATTTCAGCCACCATGCGCTCAGGCCCAATGTGTAGGGCGGCGTGGTGACGAAGGCGAACCGGTTGCGGTAGGCCAGGCGGTGATAATTGAGGTACCAGTTGGGAATGATGTAGTGCTGCCACAGCAACACCCGGTCCAGGGCCTTGCCGGCGGCGACCTGTTCATCGCGGGTCTGGGCGGCGAGCAATTGTTCGAGTAAATGATCGACCACCGGATTGGCAATACCGGCGTAGTTTTTGCTGCCCTTGACCCCGACCTGGCTGGAGTGGAAGTACTGCCATTGTTCCAGGCCCGGACTGAGCGTCTGGTTGAGGGTCATCAGGATCATGTCGAAATCGAACTGATCGAGGCGTTGCTTGTACTGGGCGCGATCGACCGTGCGCAGCCGAGCGTCGATGCCGATGCTGGCGAGGTTCTCGACGTAAGGCTGAAGGATGCGCTCCAGGTTCGGGTTGACCAGCAGAATCTCCAAACGCAACGGTTGCCCGGCAGCGTTCTGTACGTGTTGGCCATTGAGCTTCCAGCCGGCCTCCGCAAGCAGGCCCAGTGCCTTGCGCATGGTTTCCCGGGGGATGCCGCGCCCTTGGGTCTGCGGCAGGCTGAACGGCTCGGTGAAGAGCTTGGCGGGCAACTGCTCGCGATACGGCGTCAGCATCAGCCATTCATGGCCGACCGGAAGGCCGGTCGCGGAGAACTCGCTGTTGGGGTAGTAGCTCATGGCGCGCTGGTAAGCGCCGCTGAACAGGGTGCGGTTGGTCCACTCGAAGTCGAACATCAGGCCCAGCGCTTCACGGACTTTGGTCTCGGAGAAGGCGGGGCGCCGGGTGTTCATGAACAGACCCTGGCTCTGGGTAGGGATCTGATGCGGGATTTGCGCCTTGATGACGTCGCCGCGTCGCACCGCCGGGAAGCTGTAGCCGTTTTCCCAGTTCTTCGCCTGGTGCTCGATATAGATGTCGAATTCGCCGGCCTTGAAGGCTTCGAACGCGACGTCGCTGTCGCGGTAGAACTCGACTTCCATGCGGTCGAAGTTGTATTTGCCGCGATTGACCGGCAGGTCCTTGCCCCAGTAATCCTTGACCCGTTCGAAAATGATCCGCCGCCCCGGCTCTACCGAGGTGATGCGATACGGCCCGCTGCCCAGCGGCGGTTCGAAGGTGGTGGCCTTGAAGTCGCGACCTTTCCAGTAATGCTGGGGCAGCACCGGCAATTCGCCCAGCCGCAAGATCAGCAACGGATTGCCGGCGCGCTTGAAGACGAAACGGATGCGCTGCGGATTGAGGATGTCGACCCGCGACACTTCCTGAAGGTTGGTGCGGTATTGCGGATGGCCTTCCTTGAGCAGCAAACGGTAGGAAAACGCCACGTCATAGGCGGTAATCGGCGTGCCATCGTGGAAACGTGCTTCGGGGCGCAGATTGAACACCACCCAGCTGCGATCTTCGCTGTATTCCACGGATTGGGCGATCAGGCCATAGCTTGAGGTGGGTTCATCGCCGGACGGCGCGTACTGGCCGGTGCCGACCATCAGCGGCTCATTGAGCTCGTTGATGCCGTATTGCAGGAAATTCGGCGTGGAAACCGGGCTTGAACCCTTGAACGTGTAGGGGTTAAGCGTATCGAAGGTGCCAAACGCCATCACCCGCAACGTACCGCCCTTGGGCGCTTGCGGGTTGACCCAGTCGAAGTGGGTAAATCTGGCCGGGTACTTGAGCGTGCCGAACTGCGCATAACCATGGCTTTCGCTGATCGTCGCGCTTGCGGGGGAGCTCAAGGCCAGGCTGATCAGGAGCAGGAGGAGGGGACACTTCAAGTCAGGGATCCGATCCAGGCGGCTTGGGCTTTGTGGCCCGTACAGTAACAGCTTGTATCGACAGGAAAAAGACGGGACTTAATGCGGGGTTAATTGCGCAAGCAGACCCCTTTAGCAGCAGGCGAAGTGTGGCGAGGGGATTTATCCCCGTTCGGCTGCGCAGCAGTCGTTAATCCTGTAAGTGCGTGTTGCGAATGAACTGGTGGGGCCGCTTCGCAGCCCGACGGGGATAAATC